>JBJMGJ010000098.1:0-9760 GCA_045807965.1 Bryobacteraceae bacterium
CAACTGTGTATTACAAGGCTCTCAGTCCGGACGATTGGTATCTCGAGTATTTCGCACCGGGCAGGACATGGAAGCCGCTTCCCATGCCGGGCGAAGTCGGACGGAGTACAAGGGAATCTGTGGTCTGCTTCGAAACAACGGCTTTGCCGTATGTGCAGGCTGAGACCGATCCCGCCTTGCGGTGGGCACTAGTTAACAGCCAGCACAATATCCGGCTCGAATGCGCAAAGCCTGGTCGCGACGACTAGACGTCCAGGTTCCGAACGTCGAGCGCGTTCTCTTCGATGAACTTACGACGACTTTCGACGTCCTCGCCCATCAGTGTGGAGAAGATGGGCTCCGTCTCGGCAAAATCCTTTAAGTCAACTTGGAGCATCGTTCGCGTTTCAGCGTTCATGGTTGTCGCCCAAAGCTGCTCGGCATTCATTTCGCCCAGACCTTTATAGCGCTGCACGTTGACCTCTCGAGTGCCTTCGGCTTTTACTGTCGAGAGAAGTTCCCGCCACCCCGGGAGCACTTCACGCTGGGTGTCCTTCACCATTGTGAACGGAGGTTTGTTGTACCGCGCAGCCTGTTTGACGATCGCTCGAAGACGCCGGAACTCCGGCATGGAGAGAAACTCGGTATTGATGTAGCGGGTGGCGTTTGTGGGGTCCTTGTACCCGATCATCCAGGCGGAATGTTCTTCCTCCCGTTCCACCGTCACCTCTAGCTTGGTTTGACGAAGCCGTTCCGCTAGCGCTTGCACATTCGCTTCGTTCTGCAAATCTGTCTTGGCATCGATCGGAATCTCGACATCCGAGAGGGTTTCAACAACACGGGGATCACGCACACGACGTTCCAGACGTGAACTCATCTCCAGAAGCTCGTCGAGTGTCATGAGGAATGATCGAAGTGCCGCGCCATCTACCTTGACGGCCTCGCTATTTTCCTGGCTATTGATCTCGACGACCAGGTTTTCAGTTGCGCGGCGGAGAATCTCCTTCGTGAATTCCTTATCGTCCTTGATGTACTTTTCGCTCTTGCCCTTCTTGATCCGGTACAGCGGTGGCTGTGCCACAAACACCTTTCCGCGCGTAATCAACTGTTGCATGTGCCGGAAGAAGAACGTCAGAAGCAACGTGCGGATATGAGAGCCATCGACATCGGCGTCCGTCATGATGATGATCTTGCCGTAGCGCAGCTTGGCCATGTCGAAATCATCACCCTTGCCGATACCCGTGCCGATTGCCGTGATCATGGCCCGAATCTCTTCGTGGCCGAGCATCTTATCGTAACGAGCCTTTTCCACATTGAGGATCTTGCCTTTAAGCGGCAGAATTGCCTGATAGCGCCGGTCGCGCCCCGATTTTGCTGTTCCGCCGGCCGACTCGCCTTCGACGAGGAATAGCTCGCACCGATCCGGATCCCGCTCCTGACAATCGGCTAACTTCCCTGGTAATCCGCCTGAATCAAGGGCGCCCTTGCGTCGCGTCAGATCACGGGCTTTACGGGCAGCTTCGCGCGCCCGGGCTGCTTCGAGTGCTTTGGACACGATCTTCTTCATGACGATCGGGTTCTTATCGAAGAACTCACCCAGCTTTTCGTTCACCAGCTGAACGACGTAGCCCTGAATATCGGAGTTCAGCTTGCCTTTTGTCTGGCCTTCGAATTGAGGCTGTGGCAGCTTCACGCTGACTACAGCAGTCAGGCCTTCGCGAACGTCATCACCCGTCAGATTCTCTTTCTGATCTTTGATCAATCCACCCTGTTGACCCGCCGCATTGATCGTGCGCGTTAATGCGCTGCGAAATCCGCTAAGATGCGAGCCGCCATCAACGGTGTTGATATTGTTCGCGAAGCTAAATATCGTTTCGGAATACGAATCGTTGTACTGCAGGGCAACTTCAATCGTTATCTTGCCGCCGTTCGGCAGTTCACGATCGCCCTCAAAATGAATGGGCTTGTCATGCAGGACAGCTTTGCTGCGGTTGAGGTGCTTAATGAATTCGGAGATACCGCCGCTGTAAAAAAATTCCTCTGTCCGGATGTTGTCGCCGCGTTCATCGCTGAGAACAATCTTCAGGCCCTTGTTGAGGAATGCAAGCTGGCGAAGACGTCCGGCCAAAGTGTCGAAGTTGAACGTCGTCACATCCATGATCGTCGTGTCAGCCTTGAACGTGATCTTGGTGCCTGTTTTCGTTGACTTGCCCGTTTTGGCGAGCGGTGCTTTCGGGATCCCGCGCTCGTAATCCTGTTCCCAGGTTGCTCCCTTCCGCCAAATCTCAAGGTGGAGAGTTTCGGAAAGAGCGTTCACACAGCTGACACCGACGCCGTGTAGACCGCCGGAAACCTTGTAAGTGTTCGAATCGAACTTGCCACCCGCGTGCAGTTTTGTCAGCACAACTTGGGCGGCGGAAACACCCTCGCCCTCGTGAATATCTACTGGAATACCGCGGCCATTATCGACGATGGTGATCGAATTGTCGATGTGAATCGTGACGCCTATCTCAGTACAGTACCCGGCGAGCGCTTCGTCGACGGAGTTGTCGACAACTTCATACACCAGGTGATGGAGCCCCATTTCTCCCGTTGAGCCAATGTACATGGCAGGCCGGAGGCGAACAGCTTCCAAGCCTTCGAGGATCTTGATACTGGAGGAATCGTAGGTTTCGTTTTGAGGCACTGTACTCATAAGTCTCTGGACAGGCAGACATAGACCGCGAAGGCGCTGTCCTCGCCCCCGCGATTGAAATCATTCTTGGCGGACGTCAGATCCGCATCGGCATCACGACATAGCGATACGTCGTTTCAGGCGAACTGCCCCGAGGCCGCAACTCCCCCGCACTTCCCGCGTCTTTGAAATGGAATTCAATCTCGCTTCCATCCACTGCTCGAAGAAAATCGAGAAGATACTGCGCGTTGAATCCAATTTCCGTTTCTGGTCCGTTGAATTCGACCGGAATGGATTCCTCGCTTTCTCCGGTTTCAGAGATGGAGGAGTGTACCTTTAGCTCATCCTTGAGCACTTTGACCCGGATCGTCTTGGAACGCTCATCCGCAAACTGCGCCACACGCTCGATTGCGGCCTTTAACTCGTCTTTTTGGATCACAAGCGTATGCGGATGCTCCTTCGGAAGCACACGCTCATAGTCCGGAAAATTACCCGTCAGTTTCCGGCTTAACAACAGCCTCTTGTCGATACGAAAGAAAAGATGGTTATCGTTGCCCGAGAACTGAATCGTCTTGCTTGCATCGTCGCTCGCAAGCTTTTGGATCTCGCTCATCGCTTTCTTCGGAAGAAGCGCCCGATACGAGGCGCCGAGACCGCTGAGATCGATGTTCTTCTCGACCAGCGCCAACCGGTGCCCATCCGTCGAGACCATCACCAGTCCCGTGTCCTTCAGGATCAGGAGCGCTCCGTTCAACGTAAAGCGGGACTCTTCCGCGGAAATCGCGAAGATCGTACTTGAGATCATCTGGGACAACGCCCCAAGCGGGATCTCTGCCAAGACCTCCGGCATCTGCGGCAACTCCGGGAAGCTCTCCCGGGACATGCCGGCAATCCGCGTACGCGAACGCCCGCAAACGAAGCTGGCCCACTGGTTTTCCGCCAGTTTGACCTGCACATCCGCATCCGGAAGCAGCCTGATGTAGTCGAGAAGCCGTCGCGCGGGGACCGTTCCCGCTCCTTCCTTCTTGACGCGGGCCGGACAGGCGCATCGGATGCCTAGCTCCAGGTCCGTCGCCGTCAGCCAGATCTTGTCCCCATCTGTCTCGAGCAGGATGTTGGAGAGGATCGGGATGGTGGTCTTGCGCTCGACCACACCTTGAGTGAGCCCCAGTTCCCTGACCAAATCAGACTTGCTAACTGCAAATTCCATAAAGAAAGTTGAGAGCTCCTTGGACTTGCTCTTACTACTCCTAAACAGCCATATAAAGGCTATTTACAGAGAACCGTACTAATAGGGGCTGTGGATTTGTTGATTTCTCTCTAAAGTATAGCAAAAAATAAACTTTCCCGCATTTCATCCTGTGGATATCTCCCTCCCTGGGCACTGATAACCGGCCCGCGTTCCGAATCTACGACAGCGTTCACAGACCCGTCAAAGTGCCCTTTGTGGAAATCCTTCCAAAGCCTACTGGAGTGAGTCGATTACCCCTTGGATAAGGTTGTTCAAACTCTCATCGTGGTGTCGCAACTCCTCGATTTTCTGAATGGAGTGGAGCACCGTCGTGTGATGTTTTCCGCCAAAGTAACGGCCGATTTCCGGCAGTGAAGCTTGTGTAAGTTCCTTCACTAAATACATGGCTACTTGCCTTGGGTAGGCAATCTGCCGCGTATTGCTCTTGAGTTTCAGTTGAGACGGTTGAAGATTAAACCGGTCGGCCACGCTTCGCATTACCGAATCCACAGAAATCTTCCGTTCCGGCGCGGCCGTGAGGTGTTTGAGGCTCTGGTGAGCCATCGTGAGCGAGATTGGCTGTTTTGTGAGCGATGACACAGCGATCAACCGGGTCAGGGCTCCCTCCAACTCGCGGACGTTGCTTTTGGTCTTTGTGGCAATGAAGATTCGGACGTCCTGAGGCAGGTAAACGCCTTCGGATTCGGCCTTTTTGTCCAGGATCGCCATCTTGGTTTCCAGGTCAGGAGCCTGAACATCGACCATCAAGCCCCACTCGAAGCGCGAGCGTAGACGCTCGACCAACCCGGGAAGCTGACTGGGAGCCGAATCGCTCGAGATCACCAGCTGTTTCTGGTGATCGTAAAGCTCATTGAACGTGTGGAAAAATTCCTCCTGCGTCCGCTCTTTTCCGGCAATAACGTGGATGTCGTCGATCAGAAGCACATCGGCAGTTCGGTAATGCCGGTGGAACAGCGACATGCGGTCGAGTTTGATCGATGTGATCATCTCGTTCATGAACCGCTCGCTAGAGGTGTACACCACGTTTAAGCCGGAGTAATTGTCGAGAAGGCTTCGCCCAATGGCGTGCATCAAGTGTGTCTTCCCGATCCCCACGCCTCCATAGATGAAAAGCGGATTGTAGCTGCGAGACGGAGCGTTCGCCACTGCCTGCGCAGCTGCGTGCGCAAGCTGATTAGAGGACCCCACGACGTAGCTTTCGAACGTGAGCCGTGGGTTGAGCCAGGATGCGGTTTTCTCGAAGCGCAGTTCGGAAGGAACAAGGGGCCCAACGAAACGATGGTCGGTCGGCACCGTCCCCGCGACGGCTGCCACCGGTACGTGCTCCACCTGGTACGAGATCTGTTTCACGGGCAACTGCAGGTCCTGGACAGCCGACCAGATGTTGCCGGTGTATTCCTGCTCGATCCACTGCTGGGTGGTTTCATCCGGAACAGAAACCGTAAGATGGCCTTCAGAGAAGGAGGTCAGCTTAGTTCGGGAGATCCAGTTGGTGTACGCGCCGGGCGTCAACTTTTGTCCCAGCCGTTCCTTTAGTCTGTCCCACACGTCACCCAACGCTACACTCCCGGGCCCTTGGCTTGAAAATTGACGAAGAATTCCCACATCTTTTCCACAGTTGTGGAAAAGATCGAACCGCCGGATAGGTGGTGGTTTTGGACGTGCCGCGGAACGCGGCTGCATGCTACGGAAAAGCCGTTCCCGTGTCTTCGGAAACCTCAGTCTAGCATAGGGGTCTAGATTTGAAAGAAAAAATTTATACTGAAATAAACCCAAACAGATCAATGACTTACAAACGGTATCCGACCGCCATAGCTTACTTTTCCGCCCTCCCGGAAACGTCCGAAATCCCAGTAAACCTTCTTATTACAACGGGATGAATTGACTTAGGAACAAGATCGTCGGAGAATGTCCTTTAGTCCCCTGCGGGAGTAACTCAGCTGGTAGAGTGCAACCTTGCCAAGGTTGATGTCGCGGGTTCGAATCCCGTCTCCCGCTCCATCTTTTCAATCATTTAGCAGTCCCCACAAAGTTCAGTTTTACTGCATTACGCCGTTAAACCGCCTGATCCTCTTTTGGGTCCGGGACTTCTAGCCCGTGTTTCGTTCGCGGAGAGTCAGAATCTGGCTCGCCGAGCCCGCCGTTTTCGACGGACGTCGCCAGGTTTCGGCTGCTGGCAATCGAGCTTCGAAGCTGGTACGAGTTCTTGCGCCCCTTCTTATCTTGTTTTGGAGTGAATGGTCCCGTCGCATCTCGAGAGAGTCGGCCAGCCTTGAGGGGCAGGAATCACCGAGAAGTGTTTGCAGGATCTCGGGCTTGCAATCTCACCTCGGCCTCCTGCTGGGGCCGGGCAGCTTCGGCTCGAATCTCGCGCTCCAGGAAGTAATTCAATGCGGTCCGCAGGCGTGCAATCGCTGCTAGTTTCTCGATGTCGCTCCAGGTTGGGGTCACGGCAGTGTTCAGGATGTCCGCTGCCAGTTCAAATTCCAGAGCCACCGCCAGCCAGCGGAGTTTTGCATCTTCGTCTAGCCAGGGAGCCACTCTATAGGAGCGCCTTCAGAGCTTCAGCGTTTCACTGCCCACCTGGTTCCTAAGGGTGGGAGTCCTGACCGCCTCACCGGCGCTGAGCGATGCCGCCTTCGCTTTAACCATAAGGAACGACGGCACGCGACGAGGCTCACGGGCTGTCTGAACGCGCGCCCCCCTATGCGCTTGCGGTATTCCGAAGCACTAAACGGTGGCCGCTTTTGGACGCTTTCGAAGATTCAAAAAAAGATCAGTGGGCAGGGCGGGCTGAGTACAACTGACATGAGCATCACAGCCCGACGGGCAAGATGCTCGGCTTTTCGTCCACCATGCTGGTCACCGCCTCCCGGTCCGGGAATGCAGGAGGAGTCGTTTGGAAGTAGATACCGTATCGCTTTGTGAAAGCGTTCGGAGCCGTGCCTGGTTCTGCTCCCTCCATCAAAGCGGGTAAGACACCTCGAACAAAGAACATCTCCTGCCCCACTTTGTCCTTTGTCATGATCTGGCCCCTCGATTCGCAAACGAAGAAGTCTTTGATCCGGGCATAGGTCTGCTGCGAAACGTTGATGCACCCCTCGGCTCCGCTCGACTCCATTCGTGAACTCACGTTCACGGACTCGCCCCAGATATCGAAGGCAAACTTCCTGATGCCGACTATTCCCGCGATCACCGGGCCCGTGCTAATGCCAATGCGAACACCCCAGGAGGGGCCCCGTCCGCAGCGCCTTCGAACCGCATGCAGTAACTCGAACGCCGCCAGTACCGTATCCACGGGATGCGACGGAGTACGCACCGGAAGACCACCGACGCACATGTAGCTGTCACCAATAGTCTTCAGCTTCTCCAACCCATACCGGCTGATGATGTTGTCGAATTCTGTGAAGTACTCGTGTAGGAGTGAAACAAGATCTTCGGCCGGCAAGTTCCGAGTTGAATTACTAAACCCGACAAAGTCGGTGAACAGGATCGTAACGTCTTCAAAATACTTCGGATCCACGGACGCCTTCTCACGCAATTCCTCGGCGATCTGAGCTGGAAGAATATTGCGTAGCAGGGAGTCGGAGATCTCCCGTTGCCGCTGCACTTCTCCGTGTCTTTGTGCCAGCTCCTGATTTGCCCGCGTCAGGCTCGAATGGGCAGTGTGTAACTGAGCACTCATCGCATTGAACGCAGTAGCGAGTTCGCCTAGCTCGTCCCCGGAGCGCACCTCAATCGGCTGATCGAAAGCTCCCGTGCCGATCCTGTCCGCGCCTGTCTTCAGATCGCTCAAGCCCCTGTGGATGTGCCGTGACAGCCGCAACGCAATGACGATCGCAAGCAACCCGGAGAAGAGAAAAATAAAGGCAGCGAGGCGATCCGCCACAGCTCCGAGGGCATAGAAACTTGCGCTGGCGTCTTCGACGTGTCTCTTTTCCGCGTCCAGTATCTCGGGCACGGTCTGCTGCAGAAGCCGCTGGCTGATTGGATCAGCCCGCATAGCCAATTCGGTGATAGCGGTAGCGTGATGGACACCAAAGTTCCGGTAAAAGACTAGCCAGGAAGCGCTCAAGGCATCGTAATCTTTCGCAAAACCATCGACCTTGTCCCGGATCGCGTCCTCGGATAACGAACGGAGCTCTCCAATATTGCGTTTCACCAGTTGCACCTGAGCTGAGAAACTGGCAATCTCGTCCCGCGTCGCAGGAGCGGCTGAATCCGTGACCGCTTGGCCGAGCAACGCCATCTGCTTCTGGGTATTATTAAGCCGCTGGTTGATATCGGCGATCAGGATCTCACTGGCGATAGCGCGCCGCAAGGACTCTACGGTGGCTCTACGCTTTATATTGCTTACCGAGTAGACGGCGAGATTCAGCCCGAACAAGACGAGGATGGTGAGGAAAGAGCGAACCAGTCTTCGGCGTATGCTGAGGGAACGGCGCTTCGGCCGATACCGGTCGGCGAGGTTCCGTCCGCCGGACAGCAACGCCGCGAACACGCTGCGCGCTACCGTAGGGGGTACCCTTTCTCACCCGGCACGTGGCCATCGATTTTCAAGATCTTCAGGTCCTTGGGTACTTTGCTGGCCGGAAGGAAGGTGACCGCGCCGGGGATGGCCGAAACCAACTCGGTTGCCATCTCCCCGGAGTAGACGATCTTAGGGCCTGTCGAGACATCAGCACGAAATACTTTTGAAATCCAGTATTGCCGAAACTGGGCCTCGCTCATCTGATAGATCTCTTTCAGCACGACATCCCGCTCACGCGCGCTTGGAGCGCGAATGAGCAGCGTTACCCGCACATTCTTCGGCCAGAACTGACGTTCGCCTAAGAACAGCTTGCGAACATCGGCAAAGGAAAGATCGTCGATCGGCACGTCCGGTCGAACTACGATCGCGATGTCATCGCCGGGGGACGCCGTATAACCGCAGCGCAGCAATGCCAACCCGAGAACAATTGTACTGATGAACTTCACGCTAGAACGTAAAACTAAGCTGAGAGAAGATTCCGTTGACGCGGGGAACATTCGGTCGCCGCACATTCCGGTACTCCAGTTTGAACGCGGCGAAGTTGGAGAGATCATAACGCACACCCGCAGTTGAACCGGCCAGGTCCGGAATCACAGCAAACAGCCGGTCGCCCTTCGGGATATGGATATATTCAAACCGATAGTATGGCTTCCATGCCCTCGCATACCCTGGCAACCGGTACGCGCTCTGCACGTACCAGGCCTGGCTATTGAATTGTTGTCCCGTTCCTATAACCGTGTGGCTGACATTGGAAAATTCTGCTATAAGTTCGGGATTTTCCTTCTGCCAAACGACGTGTGCTGATTCGATCCACTCGCGGTTCGGTTCCCCTACGGCCGGATTGACTTTATCCCTGTACACTGAACCACCAACTTCGAGACCATACGGGTGGTCCGGGATCGCAAACAGGTTCACCAGCCACGCCCGATTGTTGTTGATGTCCCCAAAGTCACCGGCCCGGCTGATTACCGCTCCGCGCCCATTACCAACGCCTGATGAGTAATGCAGGTTTAGGCCGCCCATGGGGAAGCTGCCCTCCGCGAGGGCACCCACAAAGTGCACCGGGAGAAAGCTGCCACCGAATTGGATCATCTCCGGACGATTGATGGTCGTCTGGAGCCAGGCACCGTGATGAAATGCGGTATTCCAATAATTAATGGGCGTGTGGTACCGGCCGAAGGAGACCTTCAGATGATCGTTCTGCTCGAACCGTATGATGCTCCGCTCAACCTCCATATTGAATCCGGGGGCGGGCGGTGATCCCAATCCCGCATCGGCGCGTGCTGTAAAACTCAATTCACCGAAGAAGCTGACTCTCGGAGAG
>JBJMGJ010000099.1:0-3464 GCA_045807965.1 Bryobacteraceae bacterium
CAAAATCGACGACAAGTTCACGACTAAGATGATCCACACCGTTCGGGGTATCGGTTATATGCTGGACCTGCCCGAACCGGCGACGGCAAATCCAGCGATGGACAACGTCATTTTCTAAGACCGAGGCGGAAATGAAATCAAAGTGGCTCGCGAGAACCGCCGTTTTCCGGACGCTCCGGTTCCAACTCGCAAGCACTTTTCTTCTGCTCTTAGCCACCGTTCTGACCATCGGCGGTCTAGGCGGAACACGCCTTCTGAGCGGCATTCTCGAGAACCAGAGCAGAGACCAGCTGAAAGAACAGTTAGGCTCCCTGAAAGGCTGGATCTACTTCCACGATGACGGCCAGCCCTATTGGGACGTCGACCGGACGGATCCGGAAGAGGAGGCGGAAGTCGCGCGCCTCCAATCGGTCTACGTCATCGCTGACGCGACCGGACGGATCAACAAAAGCTCCGATCCGTCTCTGAAAGCCCTGGTGGATCGCAAAGTGATCCTGTCCGAGTTGTCGCAAATGGCGCTTACTCACGAAACTGTCACGAAAACCATCACCGACTCGGACGGAACCAGCTATCAGGTGATCAGCAGCACGATGACGGACTCAAAGCATCAGCGCAAATGGTACGTGGCAGAGGGCCGGGCGCTGACCGAAGACCGAAAGGTTCTCTCGCAGTTCAGGAAGAATTTTTTGATTTTTCTGCCCGTAGCGCTTCTGGTTTGTGCTCTGGTGAGCTGGTTCTCGGCGGGAGCCGCTTTGAGAGCGCTTAAGTCGGTCGAGAGTGCCGCCGGAGAAATAACCGGCTCCAATCTCGGGTTGCAGATTCCCAGGCGTGGCGTCGACGACGAACTCGATCGGCTGATCGAATCGTTCAACGAGATGAGCCGGCGGTTGAAAGCCTCCTTTGACCAGATGCGCCAATTTTCGACCGACGTCTCCCATGAACTGCGCACGCCGCTGACCGCGATTCAGGGCCAGCTCGAGGTCGCGCTGTTTACGGCCAAGAGTAAAGAGCAGCTTCGCGAGGCAATCGAAAACGCCCTGCAGGACGTGGAGCGCCTGTCGAATCTTGTCCGAGCCCTTCTTCTGCTCTCGCAATCGGAATCCGGCCAGGTTCCCATGAACAAGGCCTCGGTGGACCTGAGCGACCTGGTCCGAGATCTCGTCGAACAGTTCCAGATTCCGGCGGAAGCGAGCAACATCCGGCTCAGCCACATGCAAAAGGGCCCCGTCTTCTGCGAAGTCGATCGCACGCAGTTGGAACGGGTCGTGACGAATCTTCTTTCGAATGCAATCAAGTACACGCCCGCCGGCGGCTGGGTGCGCGCCTACGCGGAACCCGCTCGCTCTTATGCGCGGGTCGTGGTGGAGGACTCCGGCGTGGGTATTCCCCCCGATCACCTGCCCCATATCTTCGACCGTTTTTACCGCGTTCCCGATCCGAATCCAGAGAAGGGCCTTGGTCTCGGGTTGAGTTTTGTGTCCGCCATCGTGAAGGCCCACGGAGGAGAGATTCGCGTCAATAGCAGGCTGGGCCAAGGCTCCAGGTTCGAGGTCACACTGCCTGTGGGAGCAGCGCGGGAAGTCACTGAGCCGATGACAGTTTCGGCGGATAGCTAAAGGGATTCGTTCAGTACCCGCGCGAGTCTTAGACCCGCTTTCGCGAGCTGGTCGCGGAGAACCGGCTTCATGTCATCTATATACAGGGTGTCGATCTGGGCCTTGAAACCAGTGATTTCGGGCGGTGCCTCCGTGCATCCCTTAGGGAACAGAATCGGTTCAATGGGAATGTGCAATCGGGAGTAGATCATCCCGCGGGCCAGTTCGTGAGATTCCCAGGTCCAATCCTCGACGGAGCCTGATGAGAATTCTTTCCGTTCCGATTCCTTCAGCTTGTCGATATAGCTTCCTATCCGGGCTGCAAGTACCTGATCGGTCGCGTCCAGCGCGTTGACGATCCCGCCGTCCCAGAGTGCGTGAATGTTCTTGGCCTCGTAAAGGGGCGGATCGATGCGTTCGCAATTCCCGCCCAAATCGGCGTCGGAAATGGCGTGCAGCGGCTGATGGACGTCGCCGACGAAATGAACGACGAACCGCAAGGCATCGATTTCACTCCACCGGCCATCGGCCTTCTGCGCCGCGAGCTGGGCAGTGAATAACCGGATGCGAGCGACAACGCAATCATCATCCTTACAGCGCTTATCCAGATCCGACCGCGAGTCCTGGAGCGTGATGTCGATGAAGTGCCAGTCGTCCGTATGAGTATCCTTCTTGATCTCATCTGCCCAAGTCGAACCGAGTGCCAGAGCGTCCGCGATCGCGTCCAAGTTATCGGGAACGTTCAGAATATGGGCAATTCGGATCCGGGCGGCGGGGGTAAGGCGGGCGGCGGCGATTCGGGCGACCGTTCGGTGGCCGGTTTCCCACCAGGCAAACGCAGGACAGGCCCATAGCAAGCAGAAGATTGCCAGATAAGGGCTGAATGTACGAGCCATGAGCGGCGAACCAGTTCTACTGTAGCGCAAGCTCGGTCAATTCACCGCTGGAAAATATGAGTAGATCGCGCTAAGATAATTGCATTCTATCCTGCTAATGTCTATACTTTACTTAGGATCGAAAGTTCTATGGATTTTAATCGGCTGACAGAGAAGTCACAGGAAGCCATTCGCGAAGCGCAGAGCATCGCGACTACATACGGAAACCAGCAGGTGGATGTGGAGCATTTGCTTTTGGCCATGCTCGAGCAAGAGGGCGGCCTGGCGCCTTCCATCCTCATGCGCGCCGACGTGCCCGTTGAAAATTTGCACCGGCGCTTGAAGCAGGAGATCGAGAAACTCCCAAAAGTCAGTGGCGGCGGTACTCGTCCCGACCAGGTCTATGTCACAAACCGGCTGTCTCGATTGCTAACGGCAGCCGAGGACCAGGCCAAGCGTCTGAAGGATGAGTACGTCTCGGTCGAGCACCTTCTGCTGGCGGTCGCGGATGACTCTGGGCCGGCCGGCAACCTCTTGAAGGAATTCGGTTTAACCCGCGACCGCTTGATGAAGGCGCTGGTGGAAGTGCGCGGCAACCAGCGTGTCACGTCACAGAATCCGGAGACCACCTACGAAGCTCTCGAAAAGTATGGCCGCGATCTGACTGCCGCGGCGTCGAAAGGTAAGCTCGACCCGGTCATCGGGCGCGACGAGGAGATCCGCCGAGTCATCCAGGTGCTTTCGCGGCGAACGAAGAACAACCCGGTTCTGATCGGTGAGCCCGGTGTCGGAAAAACCGCTATTGTGGAGGGCTTGGCGCAGCGGATTGTGCGGGGCGATGTCCCGGAAGGCCTGAAAGATAAACAAGTTGTGGCGCTCGACATGGGCGCTCTCATTGCCGGAGCGAAGTTCCGGGGTGAGTTCGAAGAGAGATTAAAAGCGGTTCTGAAAGAAGTGCAGTCTTCGGAAGGCCGGATCATCCTCTTTATCGACG
>JBJMGJ010000100.1:0-10952 GCA_045807965.1 Bryobacteraceae bacterium
CCCGGAGCTCTTCCGCGAGTTCGTCCATAGCGCATTCCAGTGCGAACAGGCCGGGCGCAACGCCCGGAGCCCTCATCCAGCTAGGCGCGTTGAAATTTAATCGCGCAACCCTGTGTGTTGTCCGCATAGCGGGGCACTTGTACAGGTGCGGCGTCATTTCGCCGCTTGATTCGATAAAAGCGCCTACGGTGGAATTCTGAATTGTCGAATCGTGCAGAATCGCCTGAAGTCGGCCCTCGCGATCGGACCCGAGTCGAATTCGCTGTTCCGCCGCGGACCTATACGGCATTAAGGCATAGGTCTGTTCACGCGTAAGCACCAGCTTTGCGGGCGAACCGGACACCTTTGCGGCCATCGCAGCAAGTACGACATATTGATTTTCGCCCTTGCTGCCGAACCCGCCGCCAACAAAGGGAGCGTTCACCCTGACCTTGCTTCCGATCTCGACTCCCGCCGCTATGGAGGCTCCAAGGCGCAGCCTACCTTCGCGAACACCCAAGCCGAACGCCTGGGCGAGAGTAACGGCATCGCCGTAAGTAAACTGCGTCGTGCTGTGAACGGTCAGGCAGCCGTCCGGGTCCCATGCCGCGATCGCGCAGCCCGGTTCAAGTGCATTGTGGTGCGTCGGGGCCGTGCGATATATCCTGTCAAGCTGAACGGGCGATCTGGCGAAGGCCGCCTCTGGCCGTCCACGCTTTAAACTTCCATGCTCACCGGCGCCGACCTTCTTCGCTTCGGGTGCGTCTGGAATTTCCTCTTGAAAGGAAAGCTTCGCGGATTCTCGCCGTCCCTCGAATCTCGCCACAACCATCGACGCTCCGTGTTGCGCGTTAGCCAGTGTACCGGCAATCACGACCGCGATGGCCTGCCCCTTGTAGAAAATTTCCGGCTCCTGCAAAGGGAGCAAGCGGTCGAGCTCCGTTGACAGCAGAGTCTTCACCGGCTTCAGACGAGGCGCATTCCTCCACGTCATGACCGTGAAAACTCCCGGCACAGCGAGGGCGGCGGCAGTTTCTATCCCGGCAATCGAACCGGACGGAACAGAGCTCTCAACGACCACCGCGTGAAGCACGCGGCTCTCAATGGCCGGGCTTTGCAGGTCAGCAACATAGCGGGCCGCACCTGTCACCTTCAAGCGAGCATCTACCCGGGGTTCTGAGTTCTTCCGTTCGGAATCGATCGACACCATTCGTGGTTCGACTATGATTGGAGACGAAGCGTTTTGCTTCTTTTTCTCCTGCTAACCGCATGAGTAAGTCTCCCGAACAAAGTGGTAAAGACGAACTGGGCGCTGAGTTCACTGAGCAGATGCTCTCGCGATTCCGGGAAAAGCGCGTACTGGTGATCGGTGACGTGATGCTCGATGAGTATCTGATCGGTGAGGTGCGTCGAATCTCGCCCGAAGCGCCTGTGCCGATTGTGGATCTCAACAGCCGGAGCCATGTACCGGGCGGGGCGGCAAACGTAGCTTCCAACATCGCGAGCCTCGGCGGCTACCCGATACTGATTGGGGTCGTCGGAAGCGACGAGAATGCTGGCCACCTTCGCTCCGTTTTGAAAACAAACGGAGTCTCTTCTGATTGGCTGGTTACCGTGAACGACCGGCCAACAGTAACCAAGACACGTATCGTCTCGGGCCAACAGCAGATCGTTCGTCTGGATCGAGAAGTGTCGGCCGCTATTCCGGAGACTCACGCGGATGCTGTTCTGCGAGCGTTTGAACAAAATATCGCGGACGTGGATGCTTGCCTGCTGTCGGATTACGCAAAAGGACTGCTGACGACTGGCCTGTGCGCACGGCTGATTTCAAGGGCTCGACAGTTTCGAAAGCCGGTGGTCGTCGATCCCAAAGGTGCAAACTTCCTGAAATACCTGGGCTGCTCTGTGATTACACCCAATCTCCGCGAGACGGAGATGGCTTCGAAGCAGATAATCGAGACCGAAAGCGATCTACGAAAGGCCGTCAGCCAACTCCAGGCGGACTTGGGCGATACAGCCGTTTTAGTAACCCGGGGACCCGACGGGATGACATTGTTCCGGGATACCGTGGAAGTTCTTCACGCGCCAGCGCTAGCCAGGGAAGTTTTCGACGTCACCGGCGCGGGAGATACCGTGGTCGGCGTCCTGACCCTTGCTCTTGGTTCAGGGGTGCGGATCGAAGAGGCTGTTCTGCTGGCCAACATGGCAGCGAGCGTTGTGGTTCAGAAGACCGGTACGGCAACCGTATCGGCCGAAGAACTTCTGGCCGCAAGCACCCAATCCGCAATACCCGGCGAAGCGCACCGACGCAGAGGGCGTCCGTTTGGCTCGGTAACGACGACCAGTTCCGTTCCTCAGTAGCGATGTCCCGGTATCCCGGAATTTTTCTCGACCGCGATGGCACGGTCATTCACGATACGGGTTATATCGGCGATCCCGATCTCGTCGAGTTTATGCCTGCTGTTTTTCCTGCATTACGGCGTTTTCAGGATGAGGGTTACCGTCTGGTCGTGATCAGTAATCAATCCGGTATCGGCCGAGGCGTGATCACGCAGGCGCAATACGAACTTGTGGCGCGCAGGATTGCCGATCGTCTGAGCGAATACGGTATCCAGACGGCCACTTATTACTGTCCGCATTCGCCGGACGATCTTTGTCTATGCCGCAAGCCCAATCCCTTCTTGCTGCTGCAAGCAGCTCAGGATCTTGCTATCGATCTCGCCCGTTCGTACATGATCGGTGATCGGCTGACCGACGTGGAAGCGGGGACAGCCGCCGGGTGCAAGACGATCCTGTTCGGGCAGACCGCAAATTCCGAGGTTGCGGTATGGGATCCGCCTCCCGACTACGTCTGCCCGGATTGGCCCTGCGTGTCGCGCCTCATTAGGACCGCTTAGCGGTTCACCAAACAGCCGCATTGGCGTTTCTTCAATCCTGCATGAGATACCTTCCTAGTGGAGGAGTCATCTGAGTTCAACTGCTGCGTCGCAGGGCAACAGATCGCGAGTGAAAGGCATCCGACGATGGAGAATCGCCATTCTGCTCGGCGTGGGCGTCCTGATCAACTACTTTGATCGCGTCAACGTGTCCGTAGCGCAGGACGCGCTTAACCGGGAGTTTGGCATGTCGAACCAGACGTTCGGTTATGTGCTGAGCGCCTACAGCTGGACCTATGCCGCTCTGCAGTTGCCCATGGGCGTGCTGCTCGATCGTTTCGGAGTGCGACTAATCGGGTGCCTGAGTGCCCTCATCTGGTCCATCGCCTCGTTTGCCGGAGGTGCAGCAACAAGTGTCGGCGGATTCGTCGCAAGCCGCTTGTTGCTCGGCGTTGGCGAAGCACCAACCTTTCCCGCGAGTTCCAAAGCAACCGGGGCTTGGTTCCCGCGCCAGGAGCGCAGTCTCGCTACCGCGATGTTTGACGCTTCTTCTAAGTTCGCGTCGGCAATCGGGGTTCCGATGATCGGTTTTGTGCTCATCAAACTCGGCTGGAGGCTGAGCTTCGCGGTTACTGGCCTCATCAGCTTCCTTTACTTCGTGGCTTTTTTTTTCGTGTACCGCGAACCGAAGGACGATCCCAAACTTACCCCGGAGGAATGGGAATATATCCGGGCAGGCGGCGCACAGCAGCACAGAGAACCCGGCGCGAGCAAGAGCGCGTCACTCGGCTTTCTTATGACGCGACAGAAAGTTCTTGGCCTGGTGCTTGGCTTCTTCGCGTACAACTATTGCTTCTATCTCTTCCTGACCTGGCTGCCCAGCTATTTCTCGCGTTCGCTAGGGATTGACCTGCTGCATTCCGTTCTTTTCACGGCGATCCCGTGGTCGTTTGCCACGCTGACAGATCTGCTCGTTGGCGGCTGGCTGGTCGATTTCCTGATTCGGCGAGGCCATCCGGAGTCAAAGGTCCGCAAAACGATTCTGATCGGTGGGACGACCATCGGTTTGGCTGTTGCTGGCGTAGTGTTCGCTCGCACTCCTTGGCAGGCTGTCTTCTGGCTGACGATCTCGCTCGGCGGCCTTGCGGCGGCCGCACCGGTGGGATGGTCAATTCCTTCGTTGATCGCGCCGCGAAACTCCACGGGAAAAGTCGGTGGAATTCTCAATTTCGGCAATCAGATCGCCGCCGTTCTAGCTCCTATCGCGACGGGCTACTTCGCCGGGACCAACAATTCGTTTGGGCGAGCCTTTGGCGCGGCGGCAGTGATCCTGGCCATTGGAATCTGCGGTTATGTCTTCCTGCTCGGAACCGTGGAGCCGATTCCGGAACCTCACGAAGAAGCGGCCTAGGCTTCTGCTTTCTCGGGGGCTTCCGGAGTCAGAATTACCTTCATCAAGTTGGGCTGGCGTTCATGCAGACGCTGGAACCACACAGCACCTTCCTCTAAAGGAGCCACCACGCTGATCAGGTCGTCGACGCGTATAGCGCCGCGGCGAAGGAGTTCGATGCACTGCGGGTATTCGCCGGAGGAGGCGGCGGTCCCTTGCAATCGAAGCTCGCGGCTGACCACCGCCTGGAGCGGAATCTCAACCTTTGGCGTCACGTTACCAATCAGCACAACCGTGCCACCCTTTTTCACGCTGTTGATCGCAACACCGACCGTCGGAGTGCTGCCCACGGCTTCGAAGGCGGCGTCAACGCCTGCTCCTGAGGTCAGACGCGACAACTCCGCGGAGGCGTCAGCACTCTTTCCGTTCACAACATCGGTAGCTCCCAGCTTTTTCGCGAGGGCGAGGCGCGTGTCATCAATGTCAGTAACCAGGATGCGGGAACAGCGCGCTTCGCGAAGAACCTGCAACGTAAGAAGCCCGATCATGCCGGCCCCGACCACGATTACCGATGCGCCCTCCGGAAGATCCGCGAGCGAGACGGCATGCACGGCTACGGCGATCGGTTCGATCATGGCCGCCGAAGTAAACGATACTTCGTCCGGCAAGCGATAGGTCAGTCGTTCGGGAACGACTACGTACTCGGCGAACGCTCCGGCGCGACGGAAGTCCGGGGTCGAAACACCCAGTACCTGACGCTTGTCGCACAAATTCACCTGACCTCGAAGACAGTACTGGCAAGCTCCGCAATAGATGGTGGAATCGAACGTTACACGATCGTTTTCGCGTAACCGGCTAACATCGCTACCGACGGCAACAACCACCCCGGACGCCTCGTGTCCCATGACCAGAGGCGGGATTCGCCGTCCTGAGCTGCCGTCGTAACCATGAACATCGCTGCCGCAAATGCCACAGGCTTTCACTCGGACCAACACCTCGTCTGCAGCGGGCCGCGGCATGGGAATTTCGGCCATTTCGAGACGGCTGTACTCAGAGAGCAACAAAGCTTTCATTACTGGATAGTACCTTGCGAGGCCGATGTAAACGAACCCGCGTATTCGGGTAGACACATTCCTCCGGAACCTGTCGTCCTACGGAGGAATGTTGATCCTGATAATTATTCTTATATTGCTTCTTGGAGGCGGTGGCGGCTACTACGGCTATGGACGGTGGGGCACTGGAGGCGGTGCAGGTATTGGTTTAGGAACGATTCTTATCATTCTCCTGATTGCCTATTTGCTGGGATTTTTCAGATAGGGAGAACTCTCGACAATATCATTCGCCGAATATCGCTTCTGTCACGCGCCGCTCGCCACCACTCGTCACATCAACGAAAAACCTTCGGAGCTTGCGGTCTTGAACGACCGCCGCTCCGAAGTTGGTAGCAAGTATCACGCTGTCTCTTACTCGCGCGATCTCGAATATGATGTCGGGGAATTCGAACGGGGAGCACTCTTGCGTTTGCCGGTCGAATCGCAGCAATCCATGACCAAAGTCACCGTACTCGCCGCGAGACGCTAAACCAATCCAGACGGCTTCCGGTTCAACCAACATGGCCGTGGCCGACCAATTGACGATTTCGGGTACGGAATGAATTTCGTACTTTCGAGTCTTAGGGTCGAAGTTCCCGAAACCACCAACTCCCGTACCGCCCTCACCGTCATAGAAGGTCTTCCCAAACCAGAGGCGGCCGTCGAAGGCTTGAGCCGGGCCGATCTCTTCTCCGAATTCAGCGACGGCCCGCGTGTATCCATCTCGTACTCTTTGAGGCCGTAATCGCGCGAATTCGTTGTAGGTTGTTCTCGGCAGCGGGTACGCTTTTACTTTGTTTGACAGATGCTCGACAATCGAGCCGCCAAAACCAGGCATTGTAAAGAGCGGCGACTGACGAGAAGCCAGGGCGAAACTGCCTTGCGGCCCAAAGCGGAGAGAACGGACTGATCTTTGCCGCACCTCGAGAAACTCCTGCGTTTCCGCTCCAACTCCGACTGTGTCCCTAACGGTTCGAATTCGCCGTATCCAGGGCCGCGCTGCCGTATGGCTCAGGACTCGGAAACGGGGCTCTGTAAGCGGGTCAAACTGAATGGCGAGAAGTGTCTTCCGGTCAGACCCAACCAACACGGCGCTCTGTCCAGCCGAGAATAAGCGCGGCATCGAAAAAGGTTGGTATGCAAGTTTGCCCGTTAAACCTCGGGAGCGAATGTCGTAGGAGAACTTGTAGTTCGGTCCTCGTACGTCTCCCTGCTCGGGAACGCAAGAAAGGATAAGCTCCGTTGCGGTCGCTCGTTCGGCCTTCGCATCGCAGTCCTTCGGAGCACGTTCAAAGGTTACCTTGTACACCGTACCCGGATCGGTGCGATCTTGCAGAAACATGCCCCACCAAAATCCAGGTACGTCGTTCACCGAAGTGGACAACGCCACTAAGTCGAGTTTCGAATCTGCTTTGATTCGGGTCAAAACTCGGACATGGTGAGGATGCGGAACCGCACGGCGCATCTGATATGCCACCGAGCTTTCCAGGTCAGCTCCACCCAGAGGCGCGCTACCGAAGAACAAGCACGCGGCAACCGGCGCCCACCGATCCACCCCTTTGGTTATCTGTGCCCGCAATGTGTGTGAAGGGTGGCGGATTCGCATCCGCCACTCTGCTATTGTTGCAAGAAGCTCAAGTCACCGTTGTACGCCCCGCCCGCGTCATGAGACAGGTCCGGTGATTTCACGGAAGACTCCTGAACCGCCGGTTTCGCCAAAGCCACTTTGTCGTTGGATTTTTGCGCTTGAACAAGTTCCTTGAGAACAGGCTTGGTAATTTTGGAACTCGCACGCTGATTACGTTTCATGCCTAAAAGATACTCACGGGATTGCCGGATTTCGAAGGTTCACGTATGCCTGGAAAAACTTAGCCCCAAGCAAGTGATTGTTTTTGTTTAATTAGCAGCCGCTTATGCCACAATCAAAAACTTTATTCGCTCTGTGACTGGAGTTCGAGATGAAATACCTACTTGTTCCGAGCCTTTGCCTGGCCACACTGAGCCTGGCCGGAGGGCAAAACCCATCCGCGGTCGCCATCAAAGACGCACATGTGGTCACCGTCTCCGGTGCTGACCTTCCGAAAGGGACCGTGCTTCTGAAGAACGGCCTGATTGAGCAGGTCGGAGCAGAAGTCACGATCCCGCCGGACGCTTGGGTAATCGATGGAGCCGGACTCATTGTTTACCCCGGCTTTATCGATGCGTTAAGCACTTGGGGCATACCGAATGGAAATCCACCTGCAGGCGGTGCCGCGAGAACGGCAGGAGGAGGCGCCGGAGCTGGTACACCGGCCACGAATCAGACCCGCGTTCGCGGTCCGGAGGACCGACCCCAGACCTATTCAGCGGATCGCGCGGCAGACATGGTGTCGCCCACCGATAACCGGTTGGAAGCGGCTCGCGCCGCTGGCTTCACGTCTGCCGCCACCTATCCGAATCGCGGCATCTTCATGGGTCAGGGCGCCGTCATCAACCTTGCAGGTGAGCGGGGCCGCGACATGGTCTTGGCCCAGCCGGTCGGACAGCAAGTGGCGTTCCGGGTCGGCGGCGGCGGTATGGGTCGCGCGTTTCCCAGTTCGTTGATGGGCAATATCTCGTACATCCGGCAACTGTATCTTGACCTGGCGCAATACAAGCAGGCGAAAAAACTATATACCGCACACCCAAGCGGCCTTCAGAGGCCCCAGTACGATCACGCTTTGGAAGGATTGGCCGAGTCGCCGCGCCTGCTGCTACCGGCAGAAGAAAGTCAGCAGATCGATCGCATGATCAGCTTCGGTCAGGAGCTTAAAGTTCCGTTCCTTCTCTACGGATTGCACGAGGCGTACAAGGAAATAGACCAGCTGAAAACGGCAAACGTTCCCGCGCTCGTCAGCTTGAAATGGCCCGAGAAGCCGCGCAACGCGGATCCAACGGAATTCCCGAATTATCGCGATCTGGTCATGCGAGATCAGGCGCCGGCCGTTCCTGCCATGTTTGTCAAAGCGGGTATCAAATTTGCGTTTTACTCCGATGGGCTGAGCGCCGCCCCGGAATTAAAGAAGGCCATTAAGAGGACGCTTGATGCCGGCTTGAAGCGAGAGGATGCGATCCGGGCACTGACGCTCAACCCGGCCGAAATCTACGGTGTCGCCGATCGCCTCGGCAGCATTGAAAAGGGCAAGATCGGCAATCTCGTCGTCATGCGCGGCCCGGCTTTCGAGGACAAATCCGTTATCGAATACGTATTTATCGACGGCAAGCAATTCCAGCCGTCTAAGGACCTGCAACAAGGGCCGCCTCCCGGCGGACCAGGGTCGCGCCGACCAACCTTTAGCGAGGGTGAGGGACGGGGAGAAAACAAATGAGATTACAGCGAACGCTTTTCGGCATTGCTGCACTGATGATTGCGGCTTTCGAGGCAAGAGCTGAAGCGATCCTCATCCGAAACGCCACTGTTCTTACGATCACAAAGGGCACCGTCCAGAACGGGAACGTTCTGATTCAGGACGGAAAAATCGCTGCGATCGGAAAGGGCGTTAGTGCTCCTTCCGACGCCACAGTCGTAGACGCGACCGGCAAGTATTTGATGCCAGGCATCATCGACTGCCACTCTCACACGGCGATCGAGGGTGGAGTGAACGAGGGTACCGTTTCCGATTCGTCGATGGTCAACATCAAAGACGTCATCGACCCGACAGACATCAACATCTATCGCGGTCTTGCCGGCGGCTTAACCGTGTCGAACGTTCTGCACGGGAGCGCTAACGCGATCGGCGGGCAAACAGAAGTCATTAAGCTCCGCTGGGGCAAATCCGCCAAAGAGATGGCTTTTGAAGGTGCAAAGCCGGGCATTAAGTTCGCTCTTGGCGAGAATCCGAAGCGCCAGGGACAACCACAACAAGGTTTGTTCAACTCGGGCGCTGCACAGCAGCGGCGATATCCCGGCACGCGAATGGGAGTGGAAGAAGTCATTCGAGAATCGTTCACGGAGGCGAAGAACTATCAGGCCACTTGGAAGGAATACGAAGCGAAGGTGGCGCACGGAGAGCATCCGATACCGCCTCGGAAGGATCTTCGTCTGGAGCCGCTGGTCGAGGTACTCAACAACCAGCGGTATGTTCATGCGCATTGTTATCGCTCTGACGAGATCCTGATGCTGCTTCGGGTGGCAGATGAGATGGGGTTTAAGATCAGAACCCTTCAACACGTTTTGGAGGGGTACAAAGTGGCAAAAGAGATTGCGGAGCACGGTGCGGGCGCTTCCACCTTTAGCGACTGGTGGTCTTACAAAGCCGAAGCATACGATGCGACACCCTACAATGCGGCGATCATGACCCGGAAGGGCGTCACTGTTTCTCTCAACTCGGATTCGGACGAATTGCAGCGCCACCTGAATCTTGAAGCAGCGAAGACGCTGCGATACGGTGGCCTGAGCGAGACAGAAGCACTCTCCATGGTGACGATCAATCCGGCGAAACAGCTTGGCGTGGACGACAAGGTCGGTTCCATTGAGGTTGGGAAATCGGCGGATCTCGTCCTGTTCGATCAGAATCCGTTGTCGAACTACTCCAAGGCGCTTAAGGTCTGGATCGATGGCCATGAGTATTTCGACCGTGACAAGGATCTGGAGACTCGACCAAAGTTCCAGGAGGACAAAAAGAAGCTGCTCGAGAAAGAGAAGACTGAAGGACAGAACGGAAGCCGCAACCAACCGCGGCCAACGACTGGCACTGTTCAATCCACGGAGGAGTCGAACTAAGTGGGATTCCAGATTGTGTTGCGCACACTTGCGGCGGGCTTCGCTCTCCTCCTTCCCTGCCTCCCAGCCGAGACGAATTCTTTATTGATTCGCAACGTGACGATTCACCCGGTCACCTCAGGCGATATTCCGAACGGTTCTGTGCTGGTGATCGACGGAAAGATCGCCGAAGTCGGAACGAACGTAAGAGCGAGGGGCGGCGCTCGAGCCGTAGAAGGACGCGGGCTGCACGTATATCCAGGCATGATCAACGCTGCTACCAACGTTGGCCTGTCTGAGATCTCGGCTGTCCGGGACACTGTCGATCTGGATGAGATTGGGGTTTATAATCCCGAACTCCGAGCCGAGGTCGCGTTCAATCCATCCAGCGAACACATCGAGGTGACCAGAGCGTCGGGCATTACTTCGGTAGTCAGTCTGCCCGGGAGCGGCAACAGAGGTGGGCGCCGTGGTGTCGGAGGCTCCACCTTGATCACTGGTCAGGGAGCCATCATGCATCTGGGCGGCTGGACGTGGGAGGGTATGGCCGTGAAGCGCAGTGCGATGCTCGACCTGCTTTTTCCTGAAATCCAGGCGGCCCCTGCCCAGTTCGCCGCTTCTAACGGCGGCCCCGTCCGAACCTTCGCCGACGAAGAGAAGCAATACAAGCTCGAGCTTGAGAATCTCCATCACTTTTTCGAACATGCCCGGCAATACGAGAAAGCGAAGACGGCTGGAGCCCCCGATTTCCGTTCTGATGTCCGGATGGAGGCAATGATTCCGGTGATCGACGGCAAACTCCCGGTTTTCATCAGGGCTGAACGGGAACGAATGATAAAGGACGCAGTTCATTTCGCAGGTGCGGAAAAGATCAAGGTCATCATCGCGGACCCGAA
>JBJMGJ010000101.1:0-3210 GCA_045807965.1 Bryobacteraceae bacterium
CCCATCACTTGCTATACTGCGGGTTCACTTGGGTTTAGGAGCTTCGATGAGAAAGAAAGTCACGGTGATTGGCGCCGGAAACGTAGGCGCGAACACAGCACAGAAAATCGCGGCCAAAGAGCTCGCTGATGTGGTGCTGGTTGATGTCGTGGAGGGCGTTCCCCAAGGTAAAGGGCTCGATATGCTCGAGTCTGCTCCGGTGGAAGGCTACGACGTCCAAATCGTCGGTGCCAACGGCTACGACGATACGGCGAACTCCGATATTGTCGTCATCACAGCCGGATTTCCGCGCAAGCCGGGAATGAGCCGGGATGACCTCCTCGTCGCTAATTATGAGGTCGTCAAAACGGCCACAGAACAGGCTGCCAATCGATCTCCAAACGCGATCCTGATTCTGGTGACCAACCCGCTCGATGCGATGTGTTGGACCGCGATGAAGGTCTCGGGCTTTCCGCGGGAACGCGTCATCGGGATGGCGGGCGTTCTCGACACGGCACGTTTTCGCACATTCATCGCGCAGGAACTTGGTGTCTCTTTCGAAAACGTAACGGCCATGGTGCTCGGTGGCCATGGTGACACGATGGTTCCCCTGGTCCGTTTCACGAACGTGAGTGGGATTCCGCTTTCAGAATTGACCGATCAGGCGACCATTGATCGCCTCGTGCAGCGAACTCGCGACGGCGGGGCTGAGATCGTGAAGTATCTGAAGACGGGAAGCGCTTACTATGCGCCCGCCGCTTCCACCGTCGAGATGGTGGAATCGATTCTGAAAGACAAGAAGAAAGTTTTGCCCTGCGCTGTCTATCTACAAGGTGAGTACGGCATTCGGGATCTGTTCGTGGGTGTGCCCGTCAAACTGGGTACAAAGGGCATCGAAAAGATCTACGAAGTCAAACTGGACAGCGGGGAGGATGCTGCTCTCAAGAAAAGCGCCGATGCGGTGAAAGAACTGGTCGATGTGCTTCAGAAGAAGACGCAGTAACAGCTTTTGAAAGCGAGCGGAGAATCCACGGCAGCTCACCGGATGCAGAAGAAGAGTTCCGCTGGAAAACAGCAGGTCAACGGAACTCCCCAGATCAACCCTAAATATGCTCGTTTCGGGCTGAAACTCGCGCGTTCCGCGATACACCGGTGGGGAGTCTACGCTGCTGAGTTCATCCCGGCAGGCAGGAAAGTAATCGAGTATACCGGCGAACGGATCAGCCGGCGAGAAACGAAGCGGCGTTCCGAACTTAGCAAGTTCACTTATTTGTTCACACTCGACCCGTATTGGACGATCGACGGCGCTGCCGGCGGATCCGGTGCTGAATACGTGAACCATTCGTGCGAGCCGAACCTGGTTTCTCGCATCGTGCGCGGTCACATTCTCTACCTGGCATTGCGAGACATCCAGCCGGGCGAAGAGCTTACCATCGATTACCGTTTTGACAAGGACGTGGAAAAGGTAGTGTGCCGCTGCGGTTCCGAGAATTGCAGAGGCACCATTAACCTGCTGCAATAGAATAGCTTAAGGCTGGACGCTGAGCTGATTTATTACCTTCGTAACGCCTTGCGTCCCGAGCGCGACACGCTCCGCTTCCGCTCTCGCCTCGGAATTCGGAACACTGCCTTGTAGTGTCACTGTGTTGCCGCTCGAATTCACCTGGATCCTCGAGACCGCGGAAACGCCCAGCGCGCTGGACAAGTTGTATTTCACTTTCGCACTCTGAGCTACCTGCGATAGTTTCGCCCCGGCTTCCTGTCCTTCGCGCTTCAGTTCAGCCGCTCAATGCTTTAGTTTCTCTTCGGCGCTGGGCTCAGACGCCGAGTCGCGATTGGCTCCTGCTTCCTGCGCTTTCTCGTTGAGCTTGGAGCCGAACTGCCTGGCATCTTCCCCGAGTTGTTTCGCTGCTGATTCAGCCTTCTTTTGAATGCTCTCCGCTCGCTCCCGGGCAGCCTTCTGGTCGGCAGGTTGACAGCCTAACCCGACGGTCAGTCCGGCTATCACGACCAACGCAAAAACAATTGTTCTCATTGCCTATGCGGATCGACTCGCGCCGGGAACGTTGCGTTTCCGATGCTCTAGGATTAGTCCTCCTAGGCCTTCCAGCGCGGGCAGGAGAGGAGAGCATTACAACTCAGATACCACTCAAGTAAAAGGAATAGCCCGCCGATAAGGAGCCTAAGCGAACATATGGAAACGCAAACAGGCAAAAAGAAGAAGAGAGTATCCATCTGCGAGACGCAGCCCCTTACCGTAACGGGCCTTGTCCATCTACTGGACTCGACGGATGATCTGACCGTTGTGTCGTCTCACTCGTCTCCGGCCGAGTGGATGATGAGCGTCTACGCGGAGCAGACCGACATCGTGATCATCGATAAGGGCCTGGGGGCAAAAGCTGTGTTGGAGACACTCGCGCAGCTACCGACCGAACCGCTTACGCGTTCTACCGTCCCGACAGTTGTGATTTGGGGTATGTCGATCACCGAAGCGGAAGCTCTCCGGTTCTTACAGGCGGGCGCAAAGGGTATCCTGCGCAAATCCGCCGATACAACGACGGTCCTGTCCTGCCTGCGCGCCGTCGCACAGGGTAGAAGCTGGATGCAAGACTCCGTTTTCCGCGAGTCCATGACGGTGGAGGCTCAACTTCATTCCGAACTCACGCCCAGAGAGCATCAGGTGATGGAATTGGTGGAGCAAGGGTTCAAAAACCGCGAAATCGCACAGGAACTCGGAATCCGACCCGGAACCGTGAAAATCCACCTCAAGCACATCTTTGAGAAGACCGGCGTTCGTGGGCGGCACGGCCTTGCCCTGAATGGCCTCCGGCAAAAGGGCGTTATCTCGCTCCTGGCGTCCTAGTCGAACCGCGAAACGTTCTCTGGCATCCATCACTCGGAGCTGCAATCTTAAAGGCCTCGATCCAAAGTTGGGTCAGGCCTTTTTTTTGCGCGTTCCGCACCGTTACGGGCTAGTTCTAATTGGTTCGAACTGGATATCGCTGACGGGATGGATCTCCCACGAGGTCTGCGGCTTTAGGCCCAACGGCCCCACTTCACCCGTTGGATGGTCCACATCGAAGAATAGGGAACCTACGACCTGAACCGGAATGGCGGGCGTGTATTTGTCGTATCCGTCCGCGGGAAGAGCATTCCTGAAGAAAAGCTTGAACTCGTTCCTCGCGGTCTTGAGCGTACGAAGAAATGGCGAGTCGGACGGAGGCAACCCGG
>JBJMGJ010000102.1:0-4338 GCA_045807965.1 Bryobacteraceae bacterium
ACGCCGCAGATGGACTGGTATCTTCTTCGTAAAGCCTTCTGCCTGTCCTTGGTGAAAAAAACGCAGCCCAGGGCAAAGGTAAGTCAGAACTGCTGCCGCTTCGTAGGTTCCGGACGGGAAGGTGGCCGCCCCTCGCGGCTCATCATGATTCTCAAGGAACCGGGCAGACCTTCGCTGGAAATCCATGTCAGCGCGGAAATGATCGCGCACCGGCCCGGCATGCCCCGCCCGAAGCCGATCGTACAGCCGCTTGTCGTAGGTGTAATCAAAACCTTGCTGCTGCAGAGTCCATTCCAGATCCCAATAAACCTCGGCCATGAATAGAAACCCTTCAACCCGCGACCGTATTTTCCTTATCGCATCGGGCCAGAAGGCTGCTGCTCGTTGACCCCAGGTCCTCTCGAAAACATCGGGCAGGATTAACATCGCCATGTCACAGCGGACCCCATCACACATCTCGGCGATGCTCTCCAACTCCAGTATTCTCGCCTCCTGGAGTTCTCGATTAGCGTAGTTGAGCTGCAAGCTGTCTGGCCAACCTGGAAAATAGGGGTCGCGACCGTAGGCGAGTATCACTGGCCCGCCGGGCACCGCGAGGCGAGTATAGTTCTGCGGCTCGCGCAACAGTTGTTCCTCGGTTCCGCGTATGTAATATTCCGGATGCTTCTGAACCCAAGAATGATCAAGCGCCGTATGATTAGGAACGAAATCAAGTAGCAGGCGCATTCCGCGATCCCTGAGACGTTGGCGGAGGCGAGCGAGAGCGGAATTCCCTCCAAAGTCTGAATGAACCGTATACGACTGAATCGCGAAACAGGAACCGCAGACATCCGTGTCTGAGAAGTCAGGCAGCAGTACCTGAAACTCGCGCCGCCACTCTTGGTTTTCACGCGAGACCTTTCTACCCGCAGCTCCGGTCTGCCAGACTCCGAGAAACCACACCCAGTCGAAGCCATTCCGGGCCAGGCCGTCTAAGTCCCGATCAGGAATGTCGTCCAGCGTGGCCGGTCGTTCCAGCCTGCGCGAAAGGTCGGTGATGACTACTCGCGTATTGATCTGAAACAACGATGGGTTCATCGTGATTTCTCCGTAGTAGCGATGACGGGTTCTTTCTTTGGATTCGAACCATTATCAGGGCGGACACGGATCGAAAAGAAAAAGGACCCGATCGTGTTGAACGAGAATCTACCCAGCTACCGTGAAATCATTCGGACGGAATTGTGAGTAGCGAGCTTCCAGTCATCTATTTGGCGAGGCATGGTGAGACAGCGTGGAGCCTCTCAGGCCAGCATACGGGACTGACCGACCTTCCGCTGACGAGTGCCGGCGAAGTTACCGCAAAGCGCTTAGCCGAGCGCCTGTCCGGGCTAGAATTTTCAAAAGTATTCACTAGCCCACTTCGGCGAGCGATGCGGACCTGTGAACTTGCCGGGTTCGGGACCGTGGCCGAAGTTGATCGCGACTTGGTTGAGTGGGATTATGGCCAGTTCGAGGGCCTCACGGGAGAACAGATACGCGTCCAGCATCCCGACTGGCAGCTGTTCCGGGATGGTTGTCCGGGAGGCGAGTCCCCCCAGCAAGCGGCAGGCCGCGCAGATCGCGTCATCGCTCGCGTACGGGCAGTGCAGGGTAACGTACTGCTGTTTTCGAGCGGGCACTTTATCCGGATATTGGCGACCCGATGGATTGGTGTTGAACCAACAGTAACCGCCAGGTCTTTCATGCTCAGTACCGCCAGCTTAAGCGCGCTGGGCTACGAACGCGATCTATCCCGGCCCGTGATCAGGCTTTGGAATGACACACATCATGTACCGCAGTCCTCCGGCCTGATGGCAGGAATGAGTGCTGCTTCCACCTAAACCTCGGCGAAAAAAAAGATCCCAAAGCCAGCACGATCATCCTCCCGCCATCCCGCCTCGCAAGGCCGGGGAAGAAACCGAATCAGCCGGCTTCAATTCTCGGAGAGGAACAGAAATGGGCACGAAAGTAGTGACGTCCCCCGCCATAACGAATGGCAGACGACGTATCTCGCAACTTCTTGAGCAGTATGGATGTGGTCCGGTTCGCTTTGCTGGCTCCGAGAGTGCACTCTACGAACGTCACATTCTTTTTGATAACGTCATCGATCTGGAGGCCGCCACTCCACGAGACCGATTCGAAGCCGCAGCGCGGTCCGTGAGGGACGTCCTGGCGCAACGTTGGGTTCTCACCGAGAAGACATACCAAAGTAAGAACGCGAAGCGCCTTTACTACCTCTCAATGGAGTTCCTGATTGGGCGTTCGCTTGCGAACAATATTACGAATCTTCTGCTTGCTCCTTGGGTCGAAGATGCTGCCCGGGAAAAGGGCCTTGATGTCATTGAGCTAATTGAACAGGAGCCGGACTCCGGCTTAGGCAATGGAGGATTAGGGCGCCTCGCAGCCTGCTTCATCGAATCAGCCGCGACGATGCAGCTCCCGGCCATCGGTTACGGACTTCGGTATGAATATGGCATCTTCAAGCAGAACCTGCGCGACGGATGGCAAGAGGAACGGCCCGACAATTGGCTGCGACATCCGGACCCATGGGAAGTGATCCGGCCCGACGAGAGAGTCGAGATCGGGCTGAATTGTTCCTTCGAGTTGCACAACGGAAAGTTGAGGGCTATCCCCGGCAAGCCATCCAGCTTGTTTGGAATCCCATTCGATCGCCCTGTGGTCGGATACGGGGGCCGCACGGTCAACACACTCCGGCTCTGGTCCGCTGCCGCGCCCGACTACTTTGACTTTCAGCAATTCAGCGGAGGGGACTTTGTCGGTGCTCTAGCAGAGACTTTGTCCGCCGAATCCCTCACACGTGTTCTGTACCCGGACGACTCCACTATGCAGGGACAGGGCTTGCGCTTTGTGCAAGAGTACTTTCTCGTGGCCTGTTCACTGGCGGACGTCGTGCGGCGGTTCCGTATCAGCAATACCGATTGGAACGTTTTCCCGCAGAAGGCCGCATTTCAGCTGAACGACACACATCCGGCAATGGCCGTCCCCGAGCTGATGCGCATTCTGCTCGATGAAGCGCGGCTTGGATGGGACCAGGCTTGGGAGATTACAAAAGACTCCCTTGCATACACGAATCACACGCTGCTGCCGGAGGCTTTGGAGAAATGGCCGCTCTCGTGGTTTGAGGCCATACTTCCCCGGCATCTCGAGATTATCTATGAAATAAATCGCCGGCTGCTCGGTGAGGTCCGCAATCGTTTTCCGGGAGATGACGGGCGCCTTCAGCGAATGAGTTTGGTGGAAGAGAACTCTGGGCGCAAAGTTCGAATGGCCAATCTGGCCATCGTCGGTACGCATAGCACCAATGGTGTCGCGGCTATCCATTCAGAGTTGCTGCGGAAGACGACCGTCAAAGACTTGGCGGAATTTTACCCGGAGCGCTTCAACAACAAGACTAATGGAGTGACACCCCGGCGATGGCTGCTGCTCGCTAATCCAGCGCTTTCCCGCGTGATCACTGAAGCCATAGGAGAGGCATGGATCAAAGACCTCAGCCAGCTAAGCAAGCTTAAGCCACTTGCCGGAGACAAGAGCTTGCGTGCAGATTTTCTGGCAGCCAAGCACGATGCCAAGCGGCAGTTCGCGGATTGGCTCAGATTATCCTCTGGACTGACGCTAGACCCTGAAACGATTTTCGATTGTCAGATTAAGCGTATTCACGAATATAAGCGGCAACTTCTGAACGCACTGCGCATTGTAGTGTTCTACAACCGGCTTCGCGAGAACCCTGGTCTCGAAATGCAGCCCAGGACATTCTTCTTCGCCGGCAAAGCTGCGCCCGCGTACCACTTAGCCAAACTTATCATCAAATTCGTCAACAATCTTGCCGATACGCTCGAGGGCGATCCGGCTGTTCGCGGACGCTTGAAAGTAGTTTTCCTGCCCGATTATTGCGTTTCAATGGCGGAGCGCCTGATCCCTGCCAGCGATGTTTCGAACCAGATTTCGACAGCAGGGTACGAAGCCAGCGGCACCAGCAACATGAAGTTCATGATGAACGGTGCACTGACCATTGGGACCCGAGATGGCGCGACCATCGAGATGGCGGAAGAAGCTGGAGAAGAGAACTTCTTCCTCTTCGGCCTCACCGCGGAAGAAGTCGCGGCTGGTCGCGGATGGTACAACCCGCAGTGGCACTACGAAAACGAACCGGAGACCCGCGCTGCGTTAGATCTGATCTTCTCCGGCTACTTTAACCGGGATGAGCCCGGCATTTTTGACGATCTTCGCCAGGTGCTCCTGACCCGCGGCGATTTCTATATGCATCTGGCGGATCTGACGTCCTATCTCGCTGCCGACCGC
>JBJMGJ010000103.1:0-6925 GCA_045807965.1 Bryobacteraceae bacterium
GCATCCGGTCCGCGGGACGGGCATTGCCCACCTTGTATTCCATAATCTGACGAATCTTCTTTCTGGCCTGACGAGTGCGGACGCCAGGCAATTTCCGAGAGGAGCTTCGTTTGTCTGACAAACACTTACCTTCCCGCCCGAATCTTCATCACTACAAAAAGCAAGCGAAACAGCTCTTAGCCGCTGCGACGGCTGGTTCGCTTGAGGCGATTAACCGCATCATCCGGCACCATCCTCGCTTTCACCTGCTGGGCTCGGCACATGCCGTAAAGCTGTCCCACGCGCAGTTCGTCATTGCTCGCGAGCACGGGTTTGAGAACTGGCCCAAGTTTGCCGAATACATCCGAATGCTCACATTGATTGAGTCCGTGAGTACGTTGTCGGACCCGGTCTCCGCCTTTCTTGAGGTGGCCTGCGTACCCCGCCATACTTCGCACGCTTCAGGCGCCTTAGACCACGCACAGCTGATCCTCGACCGATATCCTGACGTGGCTAGAACTAACATCTTCACCGCGGCAGTCTTGGCCGATGTGGAGTTGGCTCGACGTTTTGTTGCTTCCGATCGATCCGCTGCTACCGCTAAGGGAGGGGTCTATGGCTGGGATGCGCTGACCTATCTTTGTTTTTCCCGCTATCTCCGGCTCGACCCGCAGAAGTCAGAGGCTTTCGTCGCGACCGCCAAGCTCCTACTCGATGCCGGCGCTAACGCGAGTACAGGATGGTACGAGACTATCGATCAGCCGACGCCCAGACTTACCTTTGAAAGCGTTCTCTATGGAGCGGCGGGCATCGCGCGGCACCCCGAGTTGACGAGGTTACTTGTGGAACACGGAGCCGACCCGAATGACGAAGAAACGCCTTACCACGTGCCTGAGAGCTACGACAATACGATCATCCGCATCCTACTCGAAAGCGGCAGACTGGACGAGCTTAGCCTGGCCTGCATGCTCGTGCGAAAAGCTGACTGGCACGACCTGGACGGTCTGAAACTTCTGCTTGCTCAGGGCGCTAATCCCAACATTCAACCCCGCTTCGGAGTGAACGCATTGCAGCAGTCAATCCGAAGGGACAACAGCATTGCGATGGTCAAGCTGTTACTCGACGGCGGTGGCGATCCAAATCTTCGAAGTAATTACGACGGACGATCGGCGGCGGAAAACGCAGCACGGCGGGGCCGAGTTGATGTTCTGGAGTTATTGCATGCCCGTGGAGATGAACTTCACCTCGGTCGGCTGGACACTCTGATCTTCAACTGCGCCCGAAGCGATAGCGCGAGAGTGGACGACCTGCTGAAAACCGACCCCGACCTCCTGTCCAATTTGCAGGTGGAAGGTGGAGCTCTCCTCGCGGAGTTCGCTGGCAACGGGAATGTGGAAGGCCTCGGCTGTCTTCTCGACATTGGTATTCCTGTCGGCGAGTTATATGGAGGAGACGGGTATTTTGATATCACGCCGCGCAGCACTGCCTTGCACGTGGCCTCCTGGCGGACGCAGCCCAAGGCCGTTGCTCTGCTGCTCAAGCGTGGAGCTTCCGTCCATGTCAAGGATGCAAAGGGTCGTACCCCGCTTCAGCTTGCGGTAAAGGCCTGCGTTGATTCTTATTGGATGAGCCGGCGAACTCCCGAATGCATAGCAGCGCTGCTCAATGCGGGAGCGTCGCCGGCTGGTATCCATTTGCCAACCGGTTACTCAGACGCCGACCACCTACTCGCGTCGGTTAAACAGCAATAGCGTTAGTGCCATCCTTTACCAACGCACTCCGAACGAGATAGGAACGATGTTAGTGTGTGTCTGATTGGTGAATCCGGAAAAATAGCGCGCTTCCGCGAACAACTTCCAGTTCGTTCGGGGCAGATTGAAATCCAGCCCTGCTCCGATATCCCAAACACCAGCACTTTGACTGATGGATCCGAGTTCCTGATTCGCGGTAACGAGAGCAGGTCCGTAATAGCCCCACCAAGGGTTGTAGATGTAGGTAGGCGCAAGTACCGGTTGCGTGTAAGCTACGGTCCGCCGCATCCATCCGCCGCCACCTAATACATATGCCTTAACCGGACCTAAAGGGACCTTGATCTTAGGCTCTAGTGTCAGGGTATAGATGTTCGCGTGACCGTCAGGAACACTCACCTGGCTCAATGCGGAGCCGGTAAGTCCCATGCCGTTGTACATAAAGGTGGCGCCGAGACCCAGAATCGGTCCGAGATTGATGCCTCCTGTTACTTGCAAATTGCCGCCATTGTCGAGGTAATTTGCCGTGCGGCTCGTCTGCGTGGTGTAACCACCTCCGACACCGAACGTGAGAAAGTGTTCCTGAGCGTTCATCTGAGATGAACCAAATAGGACAAGTGCCGCTAATGTGAGCGTCCCTGAAACTACCTTCGAAGTTGATCTGCGTTGTTGCTCGGTCATATCAAAAAAACAGACGATGCGACGGCGGGATGAGTTAACTCAGGAAGGTTCACAGGGAATGATTACGGGCACGCCGTAATCCCGAGCTTAGTGCGACCGGAAGGGCAGCCACTCGGTCCACTGACAAACGTGTGCTAATGGCGGCCGCCGTCGGAGATGAATTAAGCCAGTGGCATTGATCGCGGTCGCTGGCCCTCTCGAGAACCCGCTAGGCGCGTGAATGAGTGGCCGGCGCGTACTCGGCCGGAACAACGATGCCGCGACGCACGATCTTTTCCGTCATGATCGTGTTCTTCATCAGCAGCGAGGAGATAAGGTATGCCGCTGCGCAGCCACCGAGCAGAGGCAAAAGTGCGGATTGCTCGTGAGTGGCTTCATACGCGAAAACTAAAGACGCCAGGAAGGCCCGGGAAGATCCGGCGAACATGGAGGCCATTCCGACAAGAGCGGCCAGGCGCGTGTCGATTGTCTGGAATAGAGCCGACTTACTAAGTAGTAGCCCGCAGATCGACCCTAGGCCGCCACCAATCGTGAACAACGGTGCAAGTGTTCCACCGGATGTACCGCTTGCTAGTGCAATTGACCACGAGATAAGTTTCGCTAAGCAGAAGAACACCACAACTTGTCCGGATAGTGAGCCATCCAGAATGTGTTCGATATTGTCGTACCCCACGCCGAGGGTGTGAGGCGCCGCTAACCCAACTATCCCCACAACCAAGCCGCCTAGCGCGGGCCACCACATCCAGTGGATGGGCAGATGATCGAACACATCCTCGATCCAATACACAAGCTTGGTGACATAGATGGAAACCAATCCTGTGATTCCGCCGACAATCACGTAGCCAGCGACGGACGAGGCATCAATCAGCGCGATTGGCGGCATGGCAAAAACCGCCCCGCTTCCGGATACACACAAGCGTCCCGCTGCTGCGGCCGCGCACGCGAATGCCACTGGGATCAGTGATCGGGCTTTGAACTCGAAAAGCAGAAGTTCGACAGCAAGCAGTACTGCCGAAATCGGTGTTCCGATCGTGGCGGTCATCCCCGCTGCCGCGCCTGCCGCCAAAAGAGCTTTGCGCTCCTGGGCGGTGGTATGGATGAGTTGCCCGATCAATGAGCCAAGCGCTCCGCCCGTAGCGATGATTGGTCCTTCCGCCCCGAACGGTCCTCCCGTACCAATCGAAACAGCGGCTGATACGGGCTTTAGAAACGTGATCCGAGGCGGGATTCGACTCTCGTTACGCAGCACTTGCTCCATTGCTTCGGGAATGCCGTGCCCGCGAATGGCCGCCGAGCCGAACCGCGCCATGATTCCGACCACCAGTCCGCCCAGGACAGGGATGCCAATACTCCAATACCCGAGATGATGATTCGCCGGTGAGGAGAACGATGCCGAGAATCGCCCGTAGTATACGAGGTTTGTGACGAACCCGATCAGGGCGGTCAAGATTCGGGAAATTACGGTGGCGAGCAAGCCAAGGACGGTCGCAAGCGCGGTGATAAGGAGCGTACGCCGATCGGCCAGGTAAGGTGCCGATGTTGGAACTTCCCGATGAAGTTCCGCCTCGAGAGAAGGTGCAACAGGCAATCCGCCGCCGGGTGATGTACGCTCGGCGGATAGATCGGCTGGTAGGGGTGGGGTGTTCATTTCTTTGCCGGCTTCGGTTTTGTTCTCGCCATTGTTGGCCTGCCCGCGGCCTTTCGTTCGCGCTCTTCGAAAAACATCGGGGCAGTTCCGGAATCCATCCCGCTGACACCGACCAGTTCTTCAAGAAGCACGCGCAATTGCCGAACCCGTCTGCGCGGAATCTGTCCGAGCGATCCCATCAGCCGTTGTTGTGGAGTGACAAAGCCAGCCTGAAGAGCCTTCCGCCCGGCGGTCGTTACGCTTAACTGCAACCGCCGGGCGTCCTCCGAAGCTGAAGCCCGCCTGATCAATCCGGCTTCCACTAAGCGGCTGGCCACCACCGAAACTGAGCTCTGATGAGTATGCGACTTCTGAGCTAATTCGTTGATGGACATAGCGCCGGCGGTTTCGAGGATTTGCAAAACGAGGAGTTGTGCTCCGCTCAGGCCAACGCTCTTCTGTGCCGCGCGAGACCCGGTCTCGAGCGCGTGAACGATTTGGCGAAGCGAATTCATGACAGACTGCGCGTCAGATTCCCGCGTAATCAGGGTCGAGGCGCTCGCGCTGGCGGCGGAGGAGGCAACCACAAACCCATTATATATGGGGTCCCATATAATTCTCTTGGCGACAAGTCTGCCCTGCCCTTCTGAATCCGACAAGAAGAGAGATGCGATCTTAAGAGTCGACAGATTCAGTCAACGAATCTCGAAGGAGAATGGACTTTGATTCAAATCACTGACTACACTACTCTCGGTCGCTCGGGTTTGAAGGTTAGTCCCCTCTGCCTGGGCACGATGACTTTCGGCAACTACCGCTGGGGCTCACAGGACGAAGAAGCGCGAGAGATCTTCCAGGCCTACTTCGAAGCCGGAGGAAATTTCATCGACACCGCCGACGGTTATGCCGTTGGCAAGAGTGAAGAACTGATAGGCGCCTGGGTCAAGGACATGGGCCTACGTGATCGCGCTGTGCTGGCCACCAAATTCACGTTCAACACAAGCGAAGGAAACCCCAACGCAGGCGGGAACGGCCGTAAGAACATCTATCGAGCGCTGGAAGGTTCGCTTGGCAGACTTGGGATGGATTATGTCGACCTGTATTGGCTCCACGCCTGGGACATGGTGACGCCTTTTGAGGAGGTCGTCAACACGCTCTCCGACCTGGTGCGGCAAGGCAAAATCCGCTACTACGGATTCTCCGACGTTCCGGCCTGGTACGCCGCGCGTGCCTTCACTTTCGCGGAATGCAACGGCTGTGAACGTCCGATCGCTTTGCAACTGGAGTATTCGCTTGTTGAACGAACGATTGAACGCGAGCATGTTCCTGCCGCCCTTGAACTTGGCATGGCTGTTTGCCCGTGGAGCCCATTAGCCAGTGGATTCCTTGCCGGCAAATACAAGCGTGACACCGGGCCAACGGAAAGCGACAGCAGGCTCGAGGTGTTAAAGGAGGGCAAGAATCCCGTGTTTCACAAATTCACGGAAAAGAACTGGGGCGTGCTGGAGGTCCTGCAATCCGTGGCCCGGCGTGTCGGCAAAACAGAGGCACAGGTAGCTCTGAACTGGGTTGTAACACAGCCGGGTATCACGTCAACGATCATTGGGGCTCGCCGCTCACCGCAATTGCGGGATAATTTCGGTGCTCTCGAATTCGATCTTCCTGGCGAGTTGCGGGAAGAGCTGAACGAGGCGAGCAGGCTTAACCAGGTCCATCCCTACATGTTCTTTGAATCGTTCACACAGGCAAGGATCAACGGCGGCGTCAAAGTGCGGCGCTGGCCCAGTACTGTCTAACGAGAGCAACTCAGGTACTCGATTCCACATGAATTCTGCTTCATTCGGGAACGTGACGGCGGCTGCGCTAATCCAACTGATTGGGGAGGCGCTCATGCGCAAATTACAGTTTCTGTTCCTGGCAGTTCTTCTTGTTTTCAGCAGTGGAGCGCTGTTCGCCCAACGGGGTGGTCACGGAGGTGGATCGAGTGGGGGGCACGGCGGTTCTTTTGGGGGCGGTCATTCGTTCTCGGGAGGACGGGGCGGCAGTTTGGGTGGGGCTCGAGGATACTCGGGCGGCGGACAGGGCTTTTCACCTGGCCGGTCCTATTCCGGAGCACGCGGGTACGCAGGCGGGGGAAGCTACTACGGCGGCCGAGGGCCTTACGGCGGCAATAGCTACGGACAAAGCAGAGCGTACAGGGTCGCTCCCAACTACGGCTCCCGGGGAGGGTATTACTATGGCGGCCGTCCCTACTACGGTCGCGGCGGATACGGTTATGGCTACGGCTCGGGTGGCGGCGTCTACCTCGGCTATTACGGGTATCCCGGTTATTCCAGCTACTATGATCCCTATTACTGTGATCCGTATGTCAACCCGTACGCCTGCCCTGCTTACGATCCTTACAGCTACGGCTACAGCCCGTACTAATCCGTAGAGAGCGCTGGAACTGGCTCGCAACGGTTACAATACGCGAGAATGGCTGCTGCGGAACGAGAAGATCTTCTCGAGGGGCATCACATCTGCTCCTTCAGAGGAACCCGGTGATCTCGCGACATGCGCTCGCGAACCTATCCATATCGCTGGCAGCATCCAACCGCATGGCGTGCTGCTCTCGCTCCATGGGAGTTCGCTAGCCGCCCTGTAAGCGACCGAGAACGCCACGGCTTTTCGGGCGGGGCATTTTCGACGTGCTCGGCAAGCCCCTATCCGACCTCCTCGGGCCCGCTCAGGCCGAGACCATCGTTCGCGGGCTGCAGAGCCCATCCTCGAGAAACATCCGCTATTTGTTGGGTCCTTCAACGCTTCGAGGCAAGATGGCGAGCTTCGTGTTTACAACGTCATCGGGCACCGCCAACAAGGCTGCTTAATCGCTGAATTCGAAGCTGTCGTTCAA
>JBJMGJ010000104.1:0-5696 GCA_045807965.1 Bryobacteraceae bacterium
GATTGGGAATCCTCGGTTCAGGTTTATCGAAAATTCAGTCTCGGGACGGTGGCCGACCTGATCGTCACTGATGAGCGCCTATACCGGGACGGTCCTCCTTGCGGCAACAATCAGCTTTTCCAGCGGTACTTCTCGCCGGGGTGTACGCAGTTTCAAAACCCAAGCTGTACCATGCTTGGCAATGCTCAGAGACAGTGGTTCCTGAGCCAGGTCCTCGGCTCCAAGGCGACCTGGAAATGTTGGGCTAACGAAGTGATGCTGCATCTTCGCCTCGCCTGTCGGAATTGAGTTGATGGTTGGTTCCATCACTTCCGCCAATGTCGCCGAGGGCATTTCGTCGGCAGTCGACTTGCCGAGTTGTCCCGTGCCCACGAAGCAGTTTGGGGTTCCTCCCAATCTGTTGGAACCGCTCATCCGGGTGAACAATCCCCACATTCATTACTGGGATTCTTCCACTCACGGTTATGCTTTAGTGACGATTTCGCCAAGCAAGCTGGTCTGCACATTTAGAGCAGTGACTTCCGTCCGCACTCCTACCGCGGACCTCGTGCCGTTGAGGACGTTCACAATCCCGGCCGGCCAAGTACAACCGATACAAAGCTGAGCCGACTTAGGGCGCGGCACTCCGAATGGCTGCCTTCGCGCGATCCACCCAGGTCTCATATATGTAGCGTTCACGCGCGGAAGTCCAGACGGCCTCCGGCAACGCATGAAGCAAATCGCGGTTCACGGCCGGGATGTCGTTGCCGACAGCCAAAGTCCCGCCTTCCCCGGTCTCATTCTTGAAACTATTCGAGACAAGACCGTTACGGGCTGCCCAATCCGATATGCGCGTTTCCGGCATGCCTCCGATTCGATCAGCAGACCAGTTTGGAAATTTCAACGCCTTCGCCAACCAGACGGCAACAGGCTTGGTCACGAAATAGGGACGGTGACCTCCACCCGGACTGAAACCGGACTCGAAGACATGCTTCGAATGTCCAAGCAAATCGACTGTTCGCGCCTGCAAATCTTTGAAGAAGTCCGGACCATGGTGGGGTATGTCGACGACAGTATCGGCGGTGCCATTCCAAATCAGAGCGGGACCGTTTCTCGCTTGAAGCGCGTAGATCACCGGCCCTCGATCGCCTAACACTTTGAGGGACTGATAGGGTATGGCCTGGCACATTTTCCTGTTGCTCGAATCCCAATAGCCACCAGGTCCATCGAGGTCTCCTCCGCCAACCAGGACACAGCTCTTGACGTGATCGTCCGCGGCGCATGCGACCGAAGCAATAAACGAACCCATGGAGTAGCCGAGGACCGCGATCCGGCTCTTGTCAACGTCTTTACGGCGGCGCAGGTAGTGAACGCCAGCCATGACGTCTTCCACCATAAGGCCGCCCAGGCGACGACCCATGTCGTCAGGCGCTATGTAGGAATCGTGTTGACTGGTCCCGGATTCCCGCAAGTGATTGCGCTCGAATTCGCCGATCGGATCATAAGTCAGCACGACCGCTCCTGCTCTCGCATAGAGTATGCCTGCCCAATAGGCGTACCAGGAAGACTTATCGCCGCCGTGGCCATTCACGATCACCAGCGCGGGACGCCGCATGCGTTTGCGTTCCGCGGGATGGTAAACAATCGCCGGGACTCTAAGGCTGTAAGCCGTCGCATACGAAACACGATCAGATTCCACTCCGGCCGCAGGTGAAAAGCTGCCGTACATCTTTTCTTCGGGTCTGGGGAGCGTTTGCGAGACATGAAGAGTGCTTCGAATCTGCTCACGGAGCGCTCCCCAGTTTGCCCGCTCCGCAGCCCGGGCAAATAGAACAAGGGAAAGCACTAAACAGCCTCGAAGCAACCTCATGCGCCTTCATGGTATCGGACCTGGATGTACCGGCGACGGCTACCATGGGTGGAAGAACGAGGAACACCTGTGAAGAAATCTGTTCTAATCCCCTATCGCAATCCGGCAAAGCTAAAGCCGTACGAGGACGCTGTAAATGCGGTCGGATTAGAACCTTCGTCGGCTTTCGTTCTGAAGCCTCTCAATTTCGCAGGAATCGCGGGTTTGCTTTTAATGGGCGGGACAGATGTTAATCCCAAGTTGTACGGAGCCTCGCCGGCGCAGGAAGTGGATGAGCCTGACGATGAGCGCGATGCTGTCGAATGGCGCCTTATCGACGAAGCTCTGGAACGCGATTTGCCGATTTTGGCGATCTGCCGGGGAATGCAGATGCTCAACGTACATCATGGAGGATCATTACACCAGCATCTCGGGTTGCCGAAACATGACACGGAATTCGAGGATAAATCGACAATCGCGCATGAAGTAACGATTGAGCCAGAGAGTCATCTCGCGGATATCGTCGGGTCCAGTCGACTGCGAGTAAATTCCAGACATCATCAGGGTGTAGACCGGCTGGGCGAAGGTTTGAGAGTTTCAGCCCGCGATTCGGAAGACGGGACGATCGAAGCTTTCGAGCAGCCTACGCGCCGATTTGTGATTGCGGTGCAATGGCATCCCGAAGATCAGGTTTCTCGCGAACTCGAACAGCGCAAACTGTTTGAGCGATTCGCCAGAGCGTGCCGCGAAGTCTAGCGTTCACCAACTAGCGGCTGAAGAAGGATCGCCGGGTTGGTGAAGGAATGGGCAACTGCCAAGACATCATGGCCAGGTGATCATAAGCCCAGAAGTTAATCAATGCGATTCCGCGTGAGTCTGCAAAACGAAACTCCGCGGGCCACGGACAACTTCCGTTGAACCACGGAACGAGATACGCAACGTCAGCCGTGTCCCAAGACATGGGCGAAGTAAGTGCGAAGTATATTGCTTGTTCGGCGAGGTCGAGATGATGATACTGAGCGCTCCAGCTCAGTGCTTCCACCTTGAACCGATCGAATCCGCTGGTTGCTTTGGCACGCCAGGCTGCCGGCAGGTTTACCGCGGCATTGAGACGACCGCCTTGAGGGCTGGAGACATATTCGCCTGAATGGCAAACCGCGTTATTCACATCGTTCGGATACAAAATCTCGAACTTGGCCTTGGGATACGCGGCCAGCACTTCGGCGCGAATTGTGTCAATGTGCGTTTTTAGCTGATTCGCCAGAAAGTTTGAGTCAGCGCTCGAATTCACCCCGGGGTCGTCGTCCTGGCATGTGAACTTGTAGAGTGGACGCCCTAACGCGGTCTGCGCCGCGGCTTTCGTTATCGGATCGTAATACGCCATGGACCCGCCCACTGCCCTTCCAGTACTTGTCACCCAACTGCCGTTGGCCGAGACGGGAATCGTGAAATGGGTGGGGTCAGTCACGGTAATTGTCCAGGTTCCGTTCGCGGACGTACAGCCTCGAACACCGGTCAGCACAACGCGATCGCCCGTCTCCATGCCGTGCGGATTCGCGAGGCCGATACTGACCGGGTCTGTGTAGGAACAGTACCCGATGGGCTGTGACATCGACGAGAAGAACCACCACAGAAATTCACCGAACTGGAGCCAAGGGACCAGACCCGCCTCGCTCTGCAGCCTGGCTATCTCCTTGTAAGCAGCCTTTTGATAGCTCGCAACGCTCGGTATCGGCGGACACTGCGAAGAAGAAAGATTGGCAAAACCGGTATCGGTGGTCACGGGTCCGCCATCCGCATAGCGCGCGATCCAGGTATTTGCCGGGGTTCCGTCATCCGGAGGATTGACAAGCTCCATCGAGAAGGAGACTGTTACCGAGACATTCTGTGCGGCGGCCAGACTGAAGAAGTCCGAGTGCCATTGCCGGATTGGGAAATTGATCGGATTCGAGGCCGCGGGATCGATCTGCCACGTTCCATCAACGCCTACCGCCAAGTTGCCGGAGCCGCTAACGGTACCCGCGGCCGATGGCTGATCCTGCGCCAGGTCAAGAATGTCCCCCCAGTTCGGAGTGCGGGTATGAATTGTGAGTTGCCCGGCGCCGGTCTTCTCCGCCCACATTGAGACGCTCGCGGAGTTGATGTACTGCGCGAAATGTGTGGCGATGGTATCGACAGTGTCCCAGGTCGTAACTGATTTATGGATGGGAAACCGGCTCGCGCCGGTTCCGAGAGCGACTGTGACAATGTCTCCTGGAGCCCACGTTCCGCCAAAGTTGACGGTTGCCGAGTTCCAAAGGCCGCCCGCACGTTTTCGTTGGTTCCACCAGAACACACCCAAATATTCATTGATCTGTCCTCGGAACCCCAACTTGGTCAGGTGCCAAAGCAACCGTTGAGGGCTCACCTTATAGGTTGCGTCCGTATCGTAATCGAGAGCCGGACTGACATTGTTGTAGACGACAGGCGCGTCGCAGAAATCGGACAGAACGGCAGCGTCCAGGTAATCAAAGACGAAAGTACCAGTCGAAACGAGCTTCAACGACAGTGAATGAAGTCCCGACGGGACCGAAGCGCGAACGAGACGTCGCGTGACAAGTTCCGAGGTAATCGGAAGAGCGCAGGAAAGCTCAGTCGCGGTGTCGCCGTCGAGGCTAACCTCCACGGTAGCCCGATTGGGATACAACGAGGTTCCGAGGTATAGGTCATGTATGGCGGTCGCGGAGTAAGTAATCGTGACCGAGTCGCCTTGCGTAGAGGTAACTTGGCCAAATCCTTGCCAGTAGTTGTTGGCAGCGGTCCTGGACCATCCTGAGCCCGAATATTGGCACGCGCTGTCTATATCATTGCCGATTCGAACACTGGCCGGTCCCGCGCAGCTCAAAACTCGCTTGCTCAGGGGGTCGCTGATATACCAATTACTGAACGCGGCAGTCCATTCGGTATCGGTATAAACCGACGCGGGCGTCAGTTGAGGAGCGAAGGTCATCCAGGCTTGCCGTATCTGTTCGATGCCAAGCGCGGTGAAATCAAGAGTGATGTTCCAAACGAGGTCGTCGGAGTTTCCGCCCGATAGGTGTAACTCAGGCCGATCGACGGCCAGCGTGACGTTACCGGGTCTTACAACCATGTAGGTCGCGACGCTGTTTCCGTCCGAGCCACCGTACTCGGCCAGGTACGTAACCGTGCTGCCGTCCACAGCCTGCGCCGGTGATGTCAAGCTAAGGGTTGTGGGACTCGTCACAGCGGAAACGGTGTAACCAACGCCACCGAGGTAGATTTTGGATCCCGGCGCGATACCGGGGAATTTGATGCCCTCCGCCCATTGCACCGTAGCTCCCGAAACTTTTGCCTTGCCGGTACGTGCGTTTTTGAGCGTCAGCTTTCCGCTATCGTCAGCCGAAGCAATAACAGATACGCTGTGACTTGAAAATGTGGACCAATCGTAAGAATTAATGGCGTTGGCAAATGTCCGCGCCACATACGCGGCCGATTCTCCGCCGCCCGCCAAGAAGTCGAAGCTCGCGTTGTTGACGAACAACGTGAGCCGGTCGTAGATTGTGCAGCCATTCGGTGCGGTGATTCCGTAGGCGCCCTGTGCCACAGCGTAATTCCCACTAACCAGGCTCGCGTGATCCCAAAGTGGAATGCGCGCGGTGGACTCGTCCTTCCTGATCACGTCCAGTTGCGACCAATCGATCCAGGAATACTTGGACGAATCGAGCGGCTGCAACCCGCGATAAGCGACGTTGAACGACAATGTCATGCCCGAGAAATCGAAATCGGGCAGATACCGGACTGTGTAGTGCTCAAACGTGTTATCGGCGTCGTACAGGACAAGAACGCAGAAATCGGCCATGTCCCGGAA
>JBJMGJ010000105.1:0-6965 GCA_045807965.1 Bryobacteraceae bacterium
ACATCGCCCGTGAAATCGTGACCATGCTCCAGGGCGGGCCGGTCGCTTCAGCACCTGTCCGTACGGTCAGGCCAAGTAAACTCGATGCCTATGCATCTTATCTCCGCGGCCGCTTCCACCTGAATCGCCAAACTCGCGAGTCATTTCATCGTGCGATCGATTCGTTTGAGGATGCGCTAATGCAAAGTCCCAACTATCCGGCAGCCTTGAGCGCTATGGGCGTGGCGTGGTTCTATCTCGGGCTGTTTTCGATGGACTCTCCGCTCGAGGTGCTACCGAAGGCGCGCGATGCGGCTGCGCGGGCGCTTGCGATGAGCAGCCCTGGGGGCGAGGTATTCTCGATTTCGGCTTGCACGAAAGCGATGTACGACCATGACTGGCGCGCAGCGGAACGACTGTTTCGCCAGGCTATCGACGCCGAGCCGGGGAGCGAACTTTCAAAACATCTCTATGCGCTCTGCGTCCTACTGCCAATGGCGCGCATGGACGAGGCGCTCGCCATGGTGGATCAGGCAACCCGGATCGACCCGCTTTCGCTCTTCGTCTCCGCCACGAAAACGGCCATCCTCCTTATGTTGCGGAGGATCCCCGCGGCTGAAGCGGAGTGCAGGCGAGCACTGGAACTCGATTCCGAGTTCTGGCGTGCCGTGGTCGCGCTGGGCCGCTGTTACGAAGCACAGGCCCTTTACGATCGAGCCATTGAGTGTTACGAGCGCGCGACCATTCTTTCGGATCGTGTACCCACCTCGATAGGCGCCCTAGGCCGCGCGTACGCGCTGGCAGGCCGTCGGAAGGAAGCTTACGGCCTTTTGGCCGAGCTGGATCAGTTAGCCCTTCGCCGCTACGTCTCGCCTTACGCAAAAACCTTGATCTATCTCGGTCTGCAGGATGAAGGCGTATTCGACGCTCTCGAGCAAAGTTATCACGACAGAACAGGATGGCTCATGTTTCTCGCCACAGACCCGCGCTTCGACTCCATACGTTCCGATCGGCGTTTCCAAAGCTTACTTGGCCGACTCAGTTTAGACGGCATCGATTACAGTCCCGTACGCTTCCGAAATGCGAGTGTTTGAAACCGTTTCAAACTAGCCAGCCCCAGGGAACTGGGACATACTCGTCCTATTCCAGATGTCGCTCACATCAGCTTTCGAAACATACGCCACGGCCAATCCAGGGAAAAATGCGATTGCGTTTGGCAGAGATGCGTGGACATTTTCCGAGTTCCATCGTCTTTCGAGGAACGTTGGGCAAAATTTGATCGAAGCCGGGGCGGAACCCGGCGATCGAGTGGCTCTACACCTTCTGAACGGGCCGGAGTTTGCGCTCGCCGCGATAGGCTGTTTGAAAGCCGGTCTAATTGCTGTTCCAATCAACACTCGCCTGAAAGGTCGTGAAATCGACTATATCCTCCGTCATAGCGGGTCAGCGTTCTACATCGGCGAAGCTCAGCTCTACGACAGGATCATCGATTTGTGCCCAGCCCTGCATGAATTGGGCCAGCCGTATATTAACGGATCCGGCAGCCAAAATACTCAGGAATTCGACACTCTGCTCCGGGCTCCTGCCCACGACCGCTCACTTCCCGCGGTGCCGGGGGACGAGACTGCCGTAATTATGTACACCTCCGGGACAACAGCTCACCCGAAGGGCGTTATGCACACGCACGGGACATTGTTTCAAACGGCGCAGGCCGAACTCCAGATGAAAGTCAATGAAGACCAAGTAGTGGTGGTCATGTCGTCAATGGCCCACCTGGTTGGGTTTGGGATGTGCTTTACTACCGCGCTGGCAAACGGGGCGACCACGGTCATCACCACGCCGTTCGAGTGCGAAAGTGCGTTGGATTCTTTCGAACGCTGGCGCGGAACCTGTACTGTAAGCCTGCCTGTACTCTTGCAATCGCTTCTCAAGGCCCAGTTGCAAAGGGCGCGCGACCTCAGTTCGGCCCACCTATTCTTCTGTGGTGGTGATAGCGTCACGCCGGCCCTGCAGGAATCGTTTGCCCGCGCCATCGCGCCGATCTGCGAAGTATACGGATCAACTGAGATCACGCCTTCGTGCTGGAATCGCCCCGGTGAGATCCGGGTGGGTTCGATAGGAAAACCCAATTATGGGGTTCAGTTCCGCCTGCTGGATTCGCAGGGATCGGAAGTGCCTGACGGCTCCGTCGGGGAGATCTATATTCGTGGTCCACATATGACGACGGGTTATTGGCGGGATCCGGACGCTACACATGCCGCCTTTCAGAACGACTGGTATCGTTCCGGCGACCTCGCCGTGAGAGATGGCGACGGTTTTTATTGGTTTGCCGGAAGGAGAAAGGAAGTCATCGTCCGGGGCGGCAGCAACATCTCTCCGCAAGAAGTAGAAGCTGCTCTCTGCGAACATCCCGCTGTGGCGGAAGCAGGCGTGGTCGGCAGGAGAGATCCGTTTTGGAGTGAAGTCGTTATCGCTCACGTCGCATTGCGCGCGGGTTACCAGTTAGACGAGAGAGAGTTGATCGCATTCACACGCGAGCGAATCGCCGATTACAAGGTGCCCGCCGCCGTAATCTTCCACCCTGAACTGCCAAAAGGAACAACCGGCAAAATTCAACGTCGCGCGCTCCGCGACGAGCAGATTCTCACTGCTGCAAGTTAGTTGCAAATCTCATCCGAATCCAATCTCGAACAAGGAGGCCATCATGGCTGCTGTACTTTCTACATCTCTAAAATCGCGCTCGGTCTCGAGCCCGACGAAGTTGCTGATCAATAACGAATGGGTAGATAGCCAATCCGGCAAAACGTTCCCAACCTTTAACCCCGCAACGGGCGAAGAGATCGCTCAGATCGCGGAGGCGGACGCAGGCGACATTGACCTCGCGGTAATCGCCGCACGGCAGGCTCTCGAGCGTGGGGCGTGGCGCACGACCTCGGCTTCCGAACGAGGACGCCTGCTAAACCGGCTCGCAGATCTTCTCGAACAACACGCTGAGGAATTAGCCTACCTGGAATCTCTGGATAATGGAATGCCCTTGTCCACTGCTCGAAACATTGCGTTGCCGCTCACGATTGCGCACTTCCGCTACTTCGCCGGCTGGGCAGACAAGAACCATGGCAAGACTATCCCGATCAACGGTAACTACTTCTGTTACACGCGGCATGAGCCGGTCGGAGTTGTCGGTCAGATCACGCCCTGGAACTTCCCCATGTTGATGTACGGAATGAAACTCGGGCCGGCGCTCTCGATGGGAAATACGGTGGTGCTCAAGCCCGCGGAGCAGACCCCGCTGACCGCGCTGCGCGTGGGGGAACTCGTCCTGGAGGCCGGCTTCCCACCGGGCGTGGTGAACATTCTGCCTGGCTACGGACCGACTGCCGGAGCCGCCATCGCGAATCACATGGATATCGACAAGGTAGCGTTTACTGGTTCCACGGAAGTGGGTCATTCGGTGCTAGAAGCGGCTGGCCGGACGAATCTTAAGCGAGTAAGCCTTGAGCTTGGCGGGAAGAGCCCTAATATCGTATTCGCAGACGCGGACATCGACCAAACCGTCGAGGGTTGCCACTTTGCTCTGTTCTTCAATCAGGGCCAGGTCTGCTGCGCAGGATCACGACTGTTCGTCGAAGAGAAGATTTACGACGAATTCGTCGAAAGGAGCGTTGCGCGCGCGAAGCAGCGAAAGGTTGGTGATCCGCTCAACCCGGCCACCGAACAAGGCGCCCAGATCGACGAAACACAGATGGCGAAAATCATGTACTACATCGATTCGGGCAAACGCGAAGGAGCGGAACTCCTGACTGGCGGCAAGCGTCTCGACGGCAGCGGTAACTTCATCGAACCAACGGTGTTCGCCAACGTTAAAGATGAGATGAAGATCGCACGCGAGGAAATTTTCGGGCCCGTTATGAGCATCATGAAATTCAGCGACCTGGATGAAGTGGTTGCACGAGCGAACAAAACGTCCTATGGACTTGCGGCCGCCGTATGGACACGCGACATAGGAAAGGCACTCGCCGTTTCGAACAATGTCAAGGCGGGAACCGTTTGGGTGAACTGCTTCGACGTGTTCGATGCCGCCGCGCCGTTCGGAGGCTACAAGCAGTCGGGTATTGGACGCGAGATGGGAGAGTATGCTCTCCAGCAGTACACGGAAGTGAAAACGGTCACGATTAAGGTTTAACCGATCGGAGATGAGAAGCCTGGATTGCGTTCTTTTCTCGGCGGGTGTTCTCTCCATGCTGGCGGCCGTTTGCGCTGCGGGGCAAAAGGAAAGTCGCTATCCTTTTCCGGCACCTGGAAGCTGAACGTGGAGAAATCCACGTTCAGCCCAGGACCTGCTCCGAAGAGCACAACCGTGACCGTCGCTAGCGACGGAAGAGTCCCTTTCGAGGGAACAGATGGCGAGGGTAAGCCCACGCGAAGGTCTCATCCTCTATCGGTGGGAAGAGAAGTCGCGTTCGACGGAGCGGTCAATCTCACCATCCGTACGCAAATAGCCGACCACGTAATTGATAACACCGTCAAGTTGAGTGGCAAGCCGATTTACTCGTCACTGGAAATTCTCGACCAACATCAAGTTACTCATCTGGTGATCAACTTGGCTGTACAAGAGCAAATCCTCTTCAGGCGAAACGGCTAACCCGAGCCACACGGGTTTCTCTATGTTGGCCAGCACCGAGATGATGTGTGAAGCGAAATCAAAAAAAACAAGCTCACGGCTTCGATCATGATTGACGGTCCGTATGAAATAGATTCCGTCGTTTGCCGGGGCGTAAGCCGTGCCCCTTCCTGATACGCCGGACAGCAATTCTCTTTCCGGTCCTCCCGATAAGGGCAGCACTCGCAACGTCGACCCGGAATTCCTGCTCATGTAGTAGAGAGATTGTCCGTCCTTGGACTCAAGAGGACACCAGCCATTTTGGTCACTGACCTTTGTTGCAGCACCACCTGTTGCCGGCATTCTCCAGATCGACTCTTGTCCGGCGCGTGCAGATGTGAAATAAATCCATTTCCCATCATGCGACCAGCTTGGTGTAGTGTCATTCCCGCTCTCACCAGTGATGCGTTGCGGTTTGCCACCATCGGCATCGATGAGATACAAGCTCGCTAAAGTTTTGGGGCGCGAGTGAAACACAATCTTCTTGCCATCTGGCGACCATCGGGCAAAGCCGCTGACAGCCGATTTTAGCTGGGTCAGCTGCCGGGCATGGGAACCATCCCGATCGCATACCCAGATCTCCAGCCTGCCTGACTGCGAGGACTGGTAAGCGATCCTGCGGCCATCGGGCGAGAACTGCGGGTTTCCCGCGGCCCACGTCGAGGCGATCTGCCGCCGCATAGCCCGGACGTGATGCTGTCGATCCAGTTCGGCGGCCCAGATGTTGACGGTTTCGCTATCGCGTGTGTAAACGAGTTTGTCCCCTCGTGGTGAGAGCGTCAGGGTAAAGCTGCTATCGGCCGGAATAGGCAGCGCTTCAATTCGACGCTTACCCCCGATCTGGACACGCCAGAAGCTTGGAGTACCAGCCACTTCATGTCTGACGAATAAAAGCGCGCGACCGTTTTTGGTCCATACAGGGCTGGTGATTTGACGGTTGTAGAATGTAAGCCGCTCAGGTTCTCCCAACGCTTTTGCATCGCGTGACAATTTGAGCGAGTATAAGTCGCCGGCAGTCGACCCGGAGAACCGGATGAATGCCAGGCGATCCATGTTCGGCGAAAAGGCCGGGCTGAAATCGCCATAGTCTAAGGGCGGGAACGTGATCCGCCGATACTCGCCTGTTTCCACCGAGAAAAGCACCAGACCGCCTGTCGCTTCGCCGTCCGAAACGGCAATCCACCTTCCATCCGGTGACCAGGCCATAAATGTCAGGTGAATGTGTAAGTCCTCAGTTGGGAGCGGCACGCTGACGGTTGCCAACTTTCGCACCGCCCCTCGGGCGGTTGACGAAGTTAAGAGAATGTCTGCTTTGCCCTCTCCTGTGACCCGCAGAAAGGCAATCGAGCTTCCGTCTGGCGACCAAACGGGACTAAGATCGGGCTCGGGACTGCTCGTTAGGCGCAACACCGCCTCCGATCCCATCCGCTTGACATAAATATCAAAGTTGCCGTCATCCTCGCTGTTCCACGCAAAAGCAACCCGCTCCCCGTCGGGAGCGAAGCTCGGAGTAATTTGCGAGCCCCGGTAGCTGGTAAAGGGCGTAGACGCATAGAGACGGGGTTCCGCGGTTTTTTGGAACGCAAAGTACCCGGCTGTACCCAGCAACAGAACCGCTAACGCCCCCAGGCTCAGGTAATACAATCCCGGTCGACGAAGGGCTGCCGCGCTAGCCGGATCCGGTTTTGAAATCACCTCGTTCGCCGTGGGGCCGGAGAGCGGTTCGGGTGCCGCGCTGGCTGGTTCCGGTGAATGATCCTTCAACAAGGAGGCAAGCTCGCTGCGCACCGGGGAGTCACATAGTCTCACCTCCGCTACGAACCGATAGCCCAGGCCCGGCACAGTCACAATGAACCGATGGTCTTGCGGCTTCTCGCCCAATATTCGGCGCAGGGCGTAGATGTTCTGGGTCAGATTGGCTTCTTCGACGCTAACTCCGGACCGAACGGAAGTTAAGATTTCGTCTTTGCTAACAACCCGCCCGGCATTCTCGACGAGAACTCGTAGGGTTTGAAGGGCCTTGTTGGTGATGGGAATTGGCTCGCCCTTGCGGTACAAAACAAGAGTTTCTGCATCCAGTTGAAACGGACCGAACTCGTACCGCATAGTTGCGAAGGCCTAAATCATAACAAAGACACTCAATAACGTTGAGCTGGCATTCGAGAATCGCAGTGACTCGGCGTGATTGCGGATAGCCGGCCAGAAATCATCCAGCTCCTGTGCGCTGTCGGATTCTTCTTCCATTTCCGCCGCACCGTCTCAAGTCATTCTTTTGTTCTCTATCGGGCATTTTAGAAAGTTTTAGGACATTTGATCTGCGTTGAGA
>JBJMGJ010000106.1:0-6839 GCA_045807965.1 Bryobacteraceae bacterium
AGTTCGATTTTTCCACGGATCTTTCTCAGAAATGCCGAAGGCGCTGGAGCAGTTTGGCGTCGCGGCGGTAGACGGAGTGTTGGCTGACCGTGGGGGCAGCCGTTTCCAATTGAATACTCGGGAGCGCGGATTCTCTTTAATGGAGGACGGACCGCTCGACATGCGCATGGATCGCCGGGGCGAAGTAACAGCGGCGGATCTTGTGAATGAGATGGGTGAAAAAGCTCTCGCCGACCTGATTTACCAACTCGGCGAAGAAAGGAGGTCGCGAAGAATCTCCAGAGCAATCGTTCGCGCGCGGCCCATTCTGACAACGGGTCGTTTGGCCAGGGTCATCGAGGAGGTCGTGCCGCGAACGGGGAGAATACATCCGGCAACGCAGACGTTCATGGCGCTGCGGCTAGCGGTGAACAGGGAGTTGGAGGAGTTAGAGGCTCTGCTGGGGATGGCTCCGGAGCGGTTGGGGCACAACGGGCGGTTTGTGGTGCTGACGTTCATGTCGCTGGAAGATCGGATAGTGAAAGGCGCTTTTCAGTCGTTGGCGCGGGCCGGTTCGGCGCGAATCCTGACGAAGCATGTTGTTAAGCCGTCGCGTGAAGAAGTTTTGAAGAATCCCGCGTCCCGCAGCTCGAAGCTCCGGGCGCTGGAGCGAATTTGAAGGAATTGAAATGGCATCACTGGCAACTTTTGTAAATCGTTTCGTGGGGGTAAGGGAGCTTGCCGCTGCGCCACCGGCGGTTTGGACCCGAACGGAATCTCCCCGTCTTCGTCCCATTGCGAATGAGGACGTGTATCTATTCGTGAAACGAATCGATAACAGCACGGTGGTGCGCGCCGCCGATCCCGCCGCGAAGAGAGCCCGGAGCCGGACGGTGGCGACGGGGTTTATCGCCGCATCCTTGGTGATTGCGGGACTGGTGCCCGCGGCTTACAACATCATGGCCGGCTTCACGCTGCAATCCCTGGAAGGCGAGAAGACGGAACTGCAGCATCAAAAAGCGAAACTCGAATTCGCCGAAGCCAAGCTTCTCAACTATGAGCACCTGGAGCATCTGTCGAAATCATTGAGGATGGTGGAGCCCGATCCGCAACAGGTTCAGTTCCTGGAAGGAAAAACGAAGACCGAGGCGCGTAACATGCTTCCGTTCGGAGCGATGGAGCCGACGGCTCACTAAGTACTTTCTCCCCGGGCATTACACCCTTCTTCCACCATGTTTCGAGACGCTTTTGGAATGGGAGACGGCAGGCGATCTCGCCGTCGTCAAGCCCAATCCGACGAGCGGCTTGTCATTTTAGGGGCCTTCCTGCTGATCTGGGCTCTGGTTGTTGCAGGACGGCTCTTTGGACTGCAAGTCGTCCACCATGAGGTTTACCGGAACCTCGCTGAATCCCAACAAGACAGACTAGAGAAGATCGACGCCCGCCGCGGGTCTATCTTCGACCACAACGGAAATTTTCTCGCACTCAGTTCCGCGTCAAAATTTGTCGTGGTCAGTCCGAAACGCATTCCCGACCGAGGAATTGCAGCGGCTATGCTGGCGCGAATTCTCGATCTGGATGCCAGCAAACTCGAAGCGGACCTAAACGCGGCTGCGGCTTCGAGATACCACCGGGGCTACTTCGTCGTGGATCCGCACGTATCGGACGAGAAGGCGAACGCGATCCAAGCGATGAAATTAGATTGGGTGGAGGTGCGGGACGGCAGCCTTCGCAGTTACCCGAACGGGCAGCTTGCGGCCCATGTCATCGGGAACGTGAATGCCGAAGGGAAAGGGGCAGCCGGAATCGAACTGAAGCTCGACAAAGAACTGGCGGGCACTCCGGGCGTGGCACATTTACAGGTCGACGTGAAGCGAAGGGCGTATGCCGCGGACGTGACGCAAACCCCGGTGCCGGGCAAGAACATCGGGCTCACCATTGATAGCGAGCTGCAGCATGTGGCGGAAGACGCGCTCAAGGCTTCGGTGATCTCAAACCACGCGGAGCACGGAAGCCTGGTCGCCATGGACCCTTACACCGGCGAGATTCGCGCGCTGGCCAATTATCCGACGTACGATTTGAACGAACGGCTGCACGCGGGCGAGAAGCCCAAGGGTCGCGAGGATCTCGCGGTGGTTGCGCCGTTTGAACCGGGATCGGTGTTTAAGGTCGTGACGATCTCAGCCGCCATGGAGACGACGAATCTGCGGCCGGGCACCATCATCAATTGCGGCAACGGCGTGATGACGCTGTTCAGTCGCGTGATTCATGACTCTCACCCGTATCCGGCTCTACCGGTGGGGGATGTGCTTGCGAAATCGAGCAACATCGGCGCGATCCGGATCGGTATGCAGGTGGGCAACAAAAACCTGTATGAGTACATCCGGCGATTCGGGTTTGGGCGACGCACGGGAATCGAATTGCCGGCGGAAGCACCGGGTATGCTGCGGCCGTTAAAGCGATGGCAACCGACATCCATCGGCTCCGTACCGATGGGCCATGAGATCAGTGTGACGTCCATTCAACTGGCGCAGCTGGGAGCCGTGATTGCGAATGGCGGGTATGTGATTCATCCGCATCTCGTGGCGTGGAAACAGACCCCCGGAAGCAAGTTGGAGAAGACCAAAGTGCCGGCGCCGACGCAGGTATTGCGGCGCGAGACGGTGGTGATAATGCGCAACATGATGCACAAGGTGACGATGAAGGGCGGCACCGCGCAGAAGCTGCATGTTCCGGGCTATACGTTTGCCGGAAAGACGGGCACGGCGCAGATTTACGATTACGCGCACCGGGTTTACACGCATAAGTACAATGCGTCATTTCTTGGATTTGCTCCTTACAATAATCCGCGAGTCGTGATCATTGTCACGATTTCGGGCACGACGGGCGTCGCGGGATTCGGGGGCGCGGCGGCCGGTCCTGTATTCGAGAGCGCGATCTCAACGGCGCTTCGCCATGAGGGCATCCCGCGCGACGTGCCAGAAGAGATCGAGGAGATGGAAGAGAAGGCGCTTATTGCGATGGCGAAGAAGAAGGGCCCATCCGACAAGGCGCTCGAGATGGACACGGCGGAGCTGGCAACTCCATTCACCGATGAAGAGTTGAAGGAAGCCGGCGCCGAGGAAGCGGCGGAGAACGTAGACATCGTGGCTGAGGTCGATTCGAGAGCGCCCAAGGCCCCGAACTTTGTGGGCATGACTGTGCGGGATGTCGCACAGGAGGCTGCGGCGATCGGACTGGACGTTGATCTGTACGGCGAAGGTTTGGCGCGAGCGCAGAAGCCACAGGCAGGCGCTCTGTTGGAGCCGGGCGCGCATATCGCGGTAAGGTTTGCCCGGTGAAACTGGAACTGGTCCTTGACCGTGTTCCTCGCCTCGATTCCATTGCTCCTCGGTTGCATTCGGCCGAGGTAACAGGGCTCGCTTACGACAGCCGTAAAGTAGAGCCGGGATTTCTGTTTTTTGCATTCCCGGGAGCCAAGGCGGACGGAACGCAGTTCGCGAAAGCAGCCGCCGAGCGTGGTGCGCTTGCCGTCATCAGCGAGAGAGCAGCGCCGCCCGGGGAGCTGCCGATTCCCTGGCTGCAAGTGCCGCACGGCCGGCAGGCGCTTGCCACCGCGGCCAAAAATTTCTTCGAGCGCCCCGACGAACGGCTGCGAGTGACCGCAGTCACCGGTACGAACGGCAAGACCACCAGCACGCTTCTGCTCGATTCCATTCTTCGCGCGTCAGGCGCAATTACAGGTTTGGTGGGAACGGTGGAGTATCATCTTGCCGGCCGAGTGCTGCCGGCTGTGAATACTACACCGGAATCGCTCGACCTGTTCCGCATGATGAGCGAGCTCGAGCAGGCCGGAGGCACTCATTTCACGCTGGAAGCGTCTTCGCACGCGCTTGACCTGGGGCGTTTTCATGGGGTCGCTGTGCACACGGCCGGGTTCACGAACTTCACGCGCGACCATCTCGACTATCACGGAACGATGGAAGCGTACTTCGCCGCGAAGCAATTGCTGTTCACCCCGCGCAGTGGGCCGCCTCCGCAGTTTGCTGTTCTGAACACGGATGACGAGCCTGCAGCGCGGCTGCAGATGGCACGCGAGACGCAGGTGTATTGGTACGGCACGCGCAAGCCCACAAGGCGGTGGCGGAAAGACGACGTCTGGGTACGGCCCGGTGCCGTGCAGTCTTCCTTCGAAGGCCTGCACTTCGAAATTCACGCGGGCGAACGGTCGTTTGCGGTAGAGTCGGCGCTTGTCGGGCACATCAACGTCTCGAACATTCTGCTGGCTGCGAGTGTCGCCCTGACGCTGGGCATCAGTGAAGAAGAGATCATGATTGGATTAAAGAACCTGCGAAATGTGAACGGCCGTTTCGAGCGAGTAGAAGAGGGGCAGCCGTTTCTGGTGGTGGTGGACTATGCGCATACAGACGACGCTCTGCGAAACACCTTGTCTGTTGCGCGCGCGCTGAAACCGAAGCGCATTATCACTGTGTTCGGGTGCGGTGGCGACCGCGACCGATCGAAGAGGCCGTTGATGGGCATGGCCGCGGCGGAACTGAGCGATTATGTGGTGCTGACGTCCGATAATCCGCGGACGGAGGACCCGCTCGCGATCATGAACGACGCCATGGTGGGACTTAGCCGGAGCGATACGCCGCACGCCGCTGAGCCCGATCGTGAACGCGCCATTCGCAAGGCAATTGAAGCCGCACAACCCGGTGATATCGTGATCCTAGCGGGCAAGGGACACGAAACGTATCAGATTCTGAAGGACGGTCCCATTCCCTTTGACGATCGCGAAGTGGCTCGCCGTGTACTGCGATCTTTCGGATATACAAGACGGGGTTCAAACGGGGACACGAAAACGGCGACCTCCTAGGTCCGTCCGTCCCGTTCGCTTGCAAATTCATTCATGCTGTATTGGCTGCTCTACCAGGTCCTCCACGAGTACATTCCCGCGTTTCGGGTGTTCGGATACATCACGACGCGAACCGCTCTGGCGAGCCTGACCGCCATGGCGCTGTCATTGGCGCTTGGTCCGTGGATGATCCGGAAGCTGCAGCAACTGAGTTTCGGGCAGCATATACGCGAAGAGGGACCGAAGTCTCACCAGAAGAAGGCCGGCACGCCCACTATGGGGGGACTTCTCATCATTACTTCAACAGTAGTGCCGACGCTGCTTTGGGTCGATCTGCGGAACGAATATGCGTGGATCGCTCTGCTGGGGCTGGTGGCTTTTGGCGGAATCGGATTCATTGATGATTACGCAAAAGTGGCGAAGAAGCGGAACCTTGGATTAACGGCGCGCCAGAAATTCTGGGCCCAGGTGGCTTGCGCCATGCTTGTTGGCTTCCTGCTGCTGTTGTTACACGCGCATCATGCTTACTCGACAGTGATTAACGTTCCTCTCTATAAGCAGCTCAAACCCGACCTTCTGGTCAATTCACTCACGCGAAATTTCTGGACGTACCCGCTCGCGTTCGTCCCGTTTTACCTGTTCATCGTCTTCGTGATGGTGGGTTCCTCGAACGCAGTGAATCTGACGGACGGGCTGGACGGTCTTGCGATCGGGCTAATGATTATCGCAACAGGCGCGATGACGATTCTGACGTATGTCACGAGTAACGCCAAGTTCGCCGACTATCTGGATCTGGCACACCTGCCGCGATCGCAGGAGCTGACGGTGTTCTCGGCGTGTATGTTTGGCGCCAGTCTGGGATTCCTGTACTACAATTCCCATCCGGCCCAGATGTTCATGGGCGACGTGGGCTCTCTCTCCTTGGGCGGTGGGTTAGGGATTTTAGCTGTGCTCATTAAGCAGGAAGTGTTGCTGATCTTCATCGGCGGGATCTTTGTGATCGAAGCGTTGTCCGTGATTCTCCAGGTGGGCAGCTACAGGCTTCGAAACGGAAAACGAATTTTCAAGATGGCGCCGATTCACCATCATTTTGAGGCGCTAGGATGGCCGGAATCAAAGGTGGTCGTTCGATTCTGGATTGCCGGACTGGTGATGGCGCTTTTCGCATTGACGACATTGAAGTTGAGGTAACGGCAGCCCAGTGGAATTCCATGACAAGCATGTCGTCGTGATCGGGACGAAGCGCTCCGGGACCGCGGCCATCGAGCTGTTGTTGAAGGAAGGCGCGCACGTGATCGCGATGGATGCGGATCCGCAGCCCATTCCCGAGTTGAACATACCGGTCGTTCCGCAGAAGCCCGAGCATCTGGGCGATCCGGACCTGATTGTGTTGTCTCCGGCCGTACCCACGGATCTGCCAATGCTGAATGAGGCCCGCATGGAAGGCGTGCCGGTCATCGGGGAAGTGGAGCTCGCGTCGTACTTTCTGAAAGGGCCGGTGATTGGCATCACGGGGTCGAACGGGAAGACAACGACAACCGCCTTGACGGGGCATCTGTTGAGGGAGTGCGGCGTTCCATGCCAGGTGGGTGGAAATATCGGCACGGCCGTCGCTTCGCTGATTAGTTCGTCGCGAGAGGGTCAATGGAACGTGCTGGAGTTGTCGAGTTTCCAACTCGAAACAACTTTTCAGTTTCAGGCGAAGCTCGGCGCATGCCTGAATGTGACGCCGGATCATCTGGACCGTCACCATACGTTCGAGGCGTACGCGGCAGCCAAGGGACGACTGTTCGCGATGCAGGCATTTGACGCCGCAGCCGTTTTGAACTTCGACGACCCGGCTTGCCGGGGTTTCGCGGAGAAGGCGAAAGCGCAAGTCCATTGGTTCAGCGCGACACAGCCGGTCAGCCGCGGCATGTATCTAGCCGGAGAGGAACTGATCTGCGACGGCCGGCCGATCCTGAAGCGCTCGGATGTCAAGCTTCGCGGAAACCACAACATC
>JBJMGJ010000107.1:0-7307 GCA_045807965.1 Bryobacteraceae bacterium
AATAGGGGTCCAATCCCGTATGTGTTCGATTGTCTTTCCGAACCTGCCTCGTTCACCCCACACCAAGGCCAACTCGAACACAATCACGGCCAACGCAATCAGGACCGGCTGAGAATGGACCTTCGTACGGTGCCAAAAGAAAGGCGACAATCCAGCGACGTAAGTGAAGTACCCGACCAGCACCCAGTCCGGCCCTCGGAGTGAGGAGATCAGGTCTTTAAGTGTCAGATCGATCCCGGAGCACTTCCGTACGTTCGCGGTTGGAAGAACAGGGCCAGCCCGGATAAAATCCCGGCCCACATCGCCCAGACGGTCAGGTAACGATGTTCAATAAGAATGCCCGCGATCACGGGAGCTGTGATCTGGGCGATAGACATCAGAGACTGCGTTAAGCCGATGATCAATCCTTGTTCCTGTCGGCCCGCTTTTTGAGTAATCAGGCTCGTCAGAGCCGGTCGCAGCGCTGCCCCGCCAATCGATGTCAGACTCATCACCCAGATGAGTTGCCAAAGCGTATGAGTTAGGCCGATTGCGGCATAGCCGATGGCGGCGCTTAGAAAGCCGATCTGGACCATTCTGCGTTCGCCCAGCCATTTCACCAATCTTCCAACCAGGCCGCCTTGCATAATGATGCCGATGAAGCCGCTCAAAGCGAACAGATAGCCGACTTCTTTCACTCCGACCGCATGCCCGTGCCAGGTATACCGCCGTTCAGCAAACAAGGCGAAACCAGAGATGAAGGTGGCGAATGAGAACGAAAAGAAAAGCCACTCAGCCAAGAGCCTGGCGAGGTTCTTCTGCTTGAAAAAGCGCGCATATTCTCCCCAGGAGAACAAAGAAAGACGCCGCTCGCTGGGCGTATGATCGCCGCCGAGCGCGGCAGAAATGGCCTGGGTTTGTTCGCGGTTCGGAAGGAACAGACTGGTACACACAATGGAGGTAAACGAGAGGCCGCAAGCGGCAAAAATCGGTGCCTGATAACCGAACTGAGCCAGGAAACCCGAAATGGCGGGCCCCACCAAGAAACCAAATCCGAAAGCTATGCCAATGATCGCAAACGACTTAGCCCGGTCCTCAGGGCGAGTCACGTCGCTGATGTAGGCTTGCGCAATCGTCAAATTACCCGCTGTTGCGCCGTCGATCGCCCGCGCCAGGAAAAGAATCGGCAGACTCCGGGCAAACGCAAACAGGAAGAAGCCAATCAGGGTTCCGACCTGGCTGACCATGAGAATCGGTTTCCGTCCCAGCCGGTCGGAGATTTGGCCAAGAAGCGGACCGGAAATCAGCTGACAAGCAGCGTACGTTGACACAAGCGCTCCCACGATAGCGGGCGTGGCCCCAAGCCGCTCCGAGTAGAACGGAAGCAACGGAAGGATGATCGTAAAGCCGAGTACATCCACTACAACAATCAGAAAGATCGGCAGAAGAGGAGAAGCTAATCGGCGCTGAGCAGCGGGAGCGGGTTCCGTAATTTGCGTCGACACACCCCAAGTTTAGCGGGGAGGAAACGTCGGACTCAGCCGCATGACAACAGCCGGTAATCAGCAAGGTCTATGACGGTCATCAGCGCCTCGCTGGTCGGCCTCGGCGCCAGCCAACGCGGCCAGATACTCGCCCCCTACTTGCGAGAACCAGCTCCACCGGACGCTCGTCGAGATGTTCTTACAGATCCGGCGTATTCGACGACACGCTTGAAACGACTAGCGAACCGCGCTTTCTATTCAGGAAAGTTTCGATCCCGTCGAGATCGATCGGCGGATCTAAATCACCCGATCGAGTCCCATCATCAGATCGTCCGGAGTTAAATCCCATGGAAGTGTCGAGCCATACTCCGGTCCGAATCGCTGCTGCTGATGAACCGTCGTAACCACGTTCGAGCACGGTCGAACTCCTCCGCATATCCTGATCGGGGCACCGACACGGCTCAGCGTCAATTAGCTCAAATTCAGTGAATTACTGCACGAGTTTAGGACTAAGATCGTCGTAGGCAGCAGGCAACGGCGCGCTAATCCCGGTCTAACAGTTGTAGACCGGCTACTTGAGCGCATCTATATACATGTCTGCTGCAAAAAATACCGATACAAAAGTTTATGTGGGACTAAGTTCTTATAAACGTTGGATTTCACTTTGGCAATGGCCGTGCTTTGTAATACTTGATTTATGAGGCTAACTGCGTTTTTATTTTTACTTGCGGCGCCGGCGTTGCTTCCGGCCCAAGAGGCTAACCCTACTCAGTCGAGCCAAAGCGGGAATGCACCCGGCGGCGCGAACCCTATTTTCAAAGTAGAGGTAGTGTCGCGGTCCATACAGGCCGTTAGCTATCGAAACCGCGGCGGATGGACCAAAGTTGATTTTCAAGGAACCTCTCTCGCTCCACAGGCCAAGGGCACGGCAGAGGTAAATGGTCGGGCAGACAACAAGGAAATCAAGGTTGATGTTAAGAAATTACCGGCCCCCACAAACTTTGGACCAGAGTTCCTGACCTATGTTCTTTGGGCAATTACACCCGATGGCCATTCGTCCAATTTAGGCGAGGTAGTGCTGGACGAGTCGGGCAATTACAAGGGTTCTGTTACCGCTACCCTCCAGTCGTTCGGGCTTATCATCACCGCTGAACCTTACTTCAGGGTTGCTCAGCCGAGTGATGTGGTTGTGATGCAGAACGTGGTCCGACAGGACACGTTGGGCAAAACCGAGGTAGTAGACGCGAAGTACGAACTGTTGAAGCGTGGAGAATACACCTACCATGTTCCTGCCGGTCAACTGCATCCGGTCGTGATGACGGCGGACAAGAAGAGTCCGCTCTGGCTCTACGAAGCAATGAACGCGGTTCAGATTGCCCAATACGCGAAGGCGGATGAGTATGGTGGAGACACCTACAAAGATGCGGTCGCGCTCTTAAAACAGGCCCAGGATTACAAGGACCGGAAGCAGTGGAACCCGTCAATCATGACGGCCAAAGAAGCTGTGCAGAAGGCGGAGGATTCCCGCGTTATTTCCCTCCGGAAGCAGCAGCAAACGGCGCTTGATCTTGAGCGGCAACAGGCAGCGGAGCGGCAAGCGGCGGCCCAGCGGCAGGCGCAGTTAGCCCGCCAGCGAGCGGACGAACAGGCCCGGCAAGCGGCGCTTGCGGAGCAACAGTCTCGCGAGGACGCGGCGAGACGTGCCGCTGCCGAGAAGGGTAAAGCCGAAGCCGACAGTCTAAGAGCACAAGCGGATACAGCGCGCGCGCAAGCCGCAGCGGAAGCGGAAAAGGCAGCCCAGGCCGCCGCGGAAGCCGACCGTCTCCGGCAGCAGGCAGTGCAGGAAAAGGATCAGTTGCGAGCACAGTTGCTGCAACAGTTCAATTCCGTACTTCCCACGACCGAGACTCCACGAGGTCTTGTCGTGAATATGCAGGATGTTTTGTTCGATACCGGCAAATACACATTGAAGAGCCCCGCCGAGTTGGCGCTCGCGAAGATCTCCGGCATTATCATTTCGCACCCTGGCTTGAATCTGCAGATCGAGGGATATACAGATAGCACCGGCAGCGCGGAATTCAACCAGAAGTTGTCAGAGCAGCGAGCCAACGCTGTCCGTGATTTCCTGATGAAACAAGGACTCAACACACAAAACATGACCGCGGTCGGTTATGGGACGAACTTCCCTGTTGCCCCAAACGACACGGCAGCGGGACGGAAGCTGAATCGGCGAGTGGAACTGGTCGTATCGGGCGAGGTGATTGGAGTTAAGATTGGCACTCCTCCCACCACCGCTCCAGGAGGTCCGACGGCTTCGTCGGGAGGCGGCGCCGCTGTTATTCGCTAGTCTTCAAATCCATTGACAACCGAAGCAGGAGCCGCCCTAAAAAGGGGCGGCTCTTTTTTTGGGGAGATTGCAGATGTCAGAATCGCTTAATCAAAACGATGGTGAAATCGTCGGTAAAGGCAGTCGTTCCGCACCAGCGGCGAACATCTTCGGATAGGCTCGCGACGGCCTCCTCCGCGGTCTTATCACGGTAGTTTCCGAGTAGAGCGGCCAAACCCTGCTCACTTAATTCCTGCTCTTTACTGTTCCGAGCCTCTGTGACGCCATCGCTAAACAAGGCAAGCAAGTCGCCGGGCTCCAGTTGGATCTTCCGCAATTCGTATCTCGCATCCGGGACAAGCCCAAGCACCATATTGCTTCCGGTTAGTTCCTCCACCGACCCGCTTGCCCGAAGAAGAAGAGGATAATTATGCCCCGCGTTACTGTATTCAATGACACCGGAACGCGAATCAAGCAGCGCGTGAAAGAAAGTGATGAAACGACCTGCAACCGATCGCTCGGTCAGATTGCGATTTAATACGGCCATCGCCACATCGGGTGCGGGTTGTGTTTCCAGCAGCATCTGAACGCGCGCTTGGAGACTTGACATCATGAGAGCCGCGGGTAAGCCTTTGCCGGCAACGTCGCCGATGACGAGGGCGATTTTTCCGTTGTGATAATCAGCAAAATCGTAGTAATCACCTCCGACAGTGCGGCAAGGGACATTCAGGCCTGCGATGTCGTACCCATCCACTGCCGGCGCTTCCAGTGGTAGAAGGCTTTGCTGAATCTCGCTTGCCTGAACAAGTTCAAGGGAGGTGACCTGTTCTTTCAACTCGATTTCCGCCAAGCGGGCATGTTCGATCCGGATCGCGGCGACATTCGCTAAGACGGTCAGCAGTTCGACGTCGTCTCGCCCAAATGTTCGAACTACATCTCCGTTATCGAGATAGATAAGACCAATGACCCGATCTCCGGTTTGTAGCGGCACAGCCATGACGCTGCGAACGCGATGCTTGCGAATACTTAGCTGTTCGCGAAAACCCTGGTCAGAAAGAGCATCGCCAATCACGAGGGAACACTTCTCTCGAAGAACACGATCGCGAACGGCGGTGCTGATCTCAAATCCTTCTCCCTTACTCGCCCGGACAGTAAGTCCGCTGTCCTCAAGAGTCAGGATGACGCCGCGCTTTGCCTTCACGGCGGACAAACCGAGATCGAGAATGACGGAGAAGAGTTCGGACAAAGGGCGATGCCCGGCTAGCTCCTGCCCAGCCCGGATCAGCGCCTGAACAACCCTCGAAGTATTAAGTGTCCCCTCGCTCGGTTGCTCGCGAAGTTCACCAGTCCTGCTCAAGGCCTTATCGAGGCTCGTAATGATTGTTCTGCCTCGATCGGAAGAAGGCGGAGGTTCAACAAAGGACACAATGCCGCTTGTGGCCTCGCGGTCCGACACTTCGATGACAAGGTGACCGGCGTAAATACGATCGCCGCCTCGCAACCGGTGCGGAGCTTTCAGCATCTCGGAATTAACAACCGTGCCATTGTGACTGGCACAATCGCGTACAAACCAGCTCACGCCGTCGAATTCGAAAGCGAGATGAGAACGAGACAGCCAGGGATCGTTGGGATAAGCGAGTTGGTTTTCGGCAGAGCGTCCGAGATTGATTCTGACGTCCCTCAGCTCGAATTTCCGACGAGATCCTTCCGGCCCCGAGATGTTCAGTTCCAACACGAGAAATATAACGTAGCTCCGCTGATTAAGAGCACATGGGAACGCTCTCAAACCGGCATTTCGAGGGTTCGCAAAAATCGGGGTTTCCGTCGTGCGTTCAGGTTCTGCTCAAATGCGTAAGCATATTTGAATAGTTTGGGTTCACTCCAGGGCGCGCCAAAAAATGACAGCCCGATGGGGAGGCCGAAGTAAAAACCAGCCGGGACAGTGATATGAGGGTACCCCGCAACCGCCGCCGGAGATGCACAGCCGCTTCCTGTGTGATCTCCATTCGCCAAGTCGGTCAACCAGGCGGGGCCGGCAGTAGGGGCTACAATCGCATCGAGTTTGAATCTTTTCATGGCAGCGTCGAGGCCTTCTTTGCGAGTAAGTTTCCGATTCGTTCCAAGGGCGTGACGATAAGCCTTTTCAGTAATCGGACCTTTCTCTTGCGAGAGTTCCATCAATTCCTGTTCGAAGTAAGGCATCTCCTCCTGACGATGATCCCGGTTGAAGCGAATGCAGTCGGCAAGCGTTTTCACCGGCGCTTGCCTGTTTGCCAGGTATTTGTTGATGCCGTGCTTGAACTCGTAAAGGAAGACTTCCACTTCGGTCGGGCGCCATTCTTCATACGAAGGGATATCGATGGGATCAATAATCCGCGCTCCCAACCTTCCCATCGCGTCAATACAGCTTTCGACCAGTTTCGCGACCTTGGGCCCGACATGGAAATACTGGCGGGCAACGCCGAGACGCGCCCCTTGCAATCCACGAGGATCCAGAAACGAAAGGTAATCGGGAACACCTCGGTAGCCGTTTGCCCTGGCTTCGTGATCGGCGGAGTCGGGGCTAGCCAGAACAGACAGGAGGAGCGCCGCATCTTTAACGGTCCGGGCGATCGGGCCCGCCGTGTCCTGACTATGGGCGATTGGAATAACGCCGGAGGGGCTGATAAGTCCTAGAGTGGGCTTGATACCGACAACGCCGCACATAGACGAAGGACATACGATAGAACCGTCCGTTTCCGTGCCCACGGAAAGCGGACACAGATTCGCTGAAACAGCAACGGCGGAACCGGAACTCGACCCGCAAGGATTGCGGTCCAGCGCGTACGGATTTCGCGTCTGTCCGCCGCGTGCACTCCAGCCGCTGACGGAGTGCATCGACCGGAAATTAGCCCATTCGCTCAGGTTTGCTTTGCCCAGAATCACGGCACCGGCAGATCTTAAACGTTCGGCAACAGCAGAGTCGGAAGCCGCAGGTTTGCTCAATAGCGCAAGCGAGCCGGCAGTTGTCTGCATGCGATCGCCGGTATCGATGTTGTCTTTCAGCAAAACCGGGATGCCATGGAGAAGACCGCGTGCGCCTTTCACCCGGTATTCTTCATCGAGTTCGCGAGCGATCGCCAGTGCTTCAGGATTGACCTCGATGAGGGAGTGAAGTGCCGGCCCTTGGCGGTCCAAATCTTCGATCCGGCGAAGATAAAGCTCAGTAATCCTGACGCTTGTGATCTCGCGGTTGCGTATTCGGCGATGGAGATTAAAGACGGACGATTCGTCGAGTTCGAAGGCAGGCTGTTCATGCACAGCCGGGAACATGTTGCGCACCGGTAAGGCAGCACAGGCCAAAGTCGTCCCAATGAATTTGCGTCGATCCATTCCCAGTCATTCACAGGTTACGACGCAGGGACGCAGATGGCACTAATGGAAATCATGTGACTGCATGACGGCGGAGTCCCGAAAGCTCAACTCTTCAATCTCCCCCGCCTTGAGAGAAATCACACCCATTTGACTCTGCAGAACGC
>JBJMGJ010000108.1:0-3149 GCA_045807965.1 Bryobacteraceae bacterium
ATGCAGCAGCGAATAGCTGGAAACAACCATGGCGTGTTCGGACGCCTGTTTTACAAACGCATCTCCCCTGGACCGTGTGACTCCGTGATGAACCATAACAGACAGCTCAGGCGTGAACCGCGCAGCTTCTTTTTGCCAGTTCCCGACCACCGACGTGGGACAGACCAGGAGCACAGGGCGCGCTGCCCCGGCACGGCGGTCCCGCTGGATCAAAGCTAGCGTTTGGACCGTCTTGCCCAGACCCATATCGTCGGCAAGACACGCTCCCAATCCCCATTCGCGCACGAAGGCGAGCCAGGAGTATCCGCGAACCTGATAGGGCCGCAGCTTTGCATGAAGACCTTCGGGAACAGGAGTTTCTTCGAACGGAGTATGGCCTTCGAGGCGCTGAATCAGATCGCCGATCCAGCCTTCCGCGGAGACACCGGCAAAGTCAACCGAACCGGGCGGCTTGGCCGCGCCGATAGCAATACGCACTGCCTCGCGCGCCGTAATCTGGTCCGTACCTTTCTTCCAGAAATCGAGCGCCGCCCGAATCTCCTCCGCGCTCATCTGGACCCACTGCCCGCGAAACTTCACCAACGGAGCTTTCATCGCCGCCAGTGCGCGCAATTCGCGCAGCGAGACCTGTTCGTCCCCTATCGAGACTTGCCATTCGAACTGGAGCAGTTCGTCGAGCCCGAGTCCGCTTCCCTTCTGGAACGGACTCTTCACGTGCGCCCCGAGACTCACCCGCGCTCTGGTGCCCTTACGGCTCCACCAGGCCGGCAGCATCACACCAAAGCCGGCCTCTTCGAGTGCACCGGCTCTGGTGTTCAGGAATTCGAATGCCGCATCCGTATCGAGTTCGTAACCTGTCGGTGCTGCCGAACGCAAGCTCTCTTCGATTCGAGGCGAGATGGCCGAAGCCTGTCCCAGAGAAAACAGCAGGTGCTCGCGAGGCTTGAAATCGCCCTTGGCCCAGACCGGAGGCTTGCTCCCTTTCAGCTTCCAAACGGATTCAGCCGGAATCAACAGGCTCGGATCGCTGCGGGCCTGCAGAAAATATTGCACTCGCCACGACGGCCGGTCATCGGACTCCGGCTCTTCCAGACGAAAGCATAAGCGATAATGAGCAGCACTCGAAAGGGCAACCGGACGGCTCCAGGCACGTAATTGCGCCTCAAACGCTTCGAGATCGCCGTCGGCTCCCGTAACTTTCGCCTTCGGCGTATGTAGAGCTTCGATCCAGCGGTCATGCAGTCCGGGCCCGAATCGCTGGACGGCTTTTGAAGATGAGCGGACAAGCTCATCGACCAGTGAGTCCAGAAATCCGGTCAGGAGCGTTGCGCCTGAAACATCGGGCGTCATCGCACGGGCCGCATGAGGCATGGCAGCCATCAGCCCATGTAGCCGGTCGTCATCGCGCCCCACATAGACCGCGCGCCAGCGTGCGCAGAACCGTCCGTCCTCGCGCACCAGATCGGGCAGGAATTGTTGCCTCGCCACCAGCGCGCCCGCAAATCGCATTGCTGCCGCCCAATACACGAGGTCGACGCCGGCCATTACGCCGGGTTGAAACATTTCTTTTCCCGCAGCAAGGCAGAGAAACTCCAACGCCGCCGGGGGGCGGAGCGAGAGCGTTTCCACCTGCCAAGGTTGAAGACCGGCGGCCTTTTTTCCTTGCGCCTCCCTTCCTAAGAGCGGGCTTGATGGTACGGGCATCCTGTCGGAAGATGGCAGCAGAACTTCATTACTAAGTGCCTCGACACGCGGGACCTTAACGCTAATGTTTTCGAGGGTGTCCGCAAGCTGGTCGTAGCTCGCGCTAAATGGATGGACACCGGTTTCGGCGGGAACACGGTCGCTCATTGACGACTCGCCCCACAGAACAAGGTAACGTTCACGAAAGCCTGCATGAATCACCAGCATGAGAACTGTCGCCGAAAGCGTAGCATTCCGCAGAAACCAAGGAGTTCGTAACCGGACAGAAGGTCCCAGCGACCCTGTTCCGCTCCGATCGGGACCAGAGAATGGCCGCCGCGCAGAAGAACCGGCGTGCTCCAACGCCATTTGTGGTTCCGCAAATTGGGAGCGAATCGATAAGTTAGCCGCAATCGAGAATAGAAGAACTGAAACGATGATCGCCCATCGCAATACTCGCAATACTCGCAATACTCGCAATTCAAAGACGCCCTGAGCAGATGAAATATGCATCTGTCCGGAGAAGGTACCAGCGATCTTCGGTCCGAAGATGATTAGAAATACTGCGGTCGAGCCGGCAATTGCGACGGCAACGGTAAGCCCCACAATAAAGTCATGCCATCGTGGCGGATGCAGCCTGCGCTCGAGGCCGGTCAACCGGTTGCGGTAATGTCGGGCATAGAGATGAACTTTCGGATTCTTTGAAGCCAAGTCATGACAACTAGGGGTATGCCGCGCCTTATGGGCGTGTTTGCTCCGGTGCCCGCCCACCATTTCGGACTGCCTTTGCTGCAACGATGATTCAGATAATCACGTCATCATGTCAGCAGCGGATGACTGTTCACTAGAGAGCGAAGTTCGACGGAAAGAAGTGGCTCCCCGAGTAGGTTTCGAACATACAACCCAGTAGTTAACAGGGACAGAGTCCATGGTCAGAAAGCGAGCGTCATGACTTCCTTTTACCGGGGTCCGGAGGCGGTTGGGAAACGGGAAGAGCTTGCCTGCGTGGGCATGCGCAACATCCCGCTAAGTCGTTCCGATCACTCGTGGAGAACGCAAAAATGCCAGGTTCTGTCCGAAATGAACGTCCCGGTCCAACAAGAAATCCGGATCCTTACCTGCCGCCAGACTTCGGCCAGCATGAGTTTCACTGGTCCCTCTTGTTCCTTCGCTAGGCCGCTGCGACACCGGAGTGTAGCTTTCTCGCCACGACTCTGTTCCCTGTTAACTACTGGGTTGTGTGTTCGAAACCTACTCGGGGAGCCAATTTTCTCGTTCGAACTTCGCTCTCCAGTAAGCAGTCATAAGATACTCACATGGTCACGCGAACTGGCAACCGCGGCTGGGCTTCGCCTACCAGTTGAATGAGAAAACGGTTCTCCGGGGGGGCTTTGGCATTACGTATCTGCCCACGAACACCGGCTATTTTTCTGATCCAACTGACTATGGTTCAATTTCATTCTCCG
>JBJMGJ010000109.1:0-3152 GCA_045807965.1 Bryobacteraceae bacterium
CCTTAAATGCGCATCTCCATCCCGTTCCGGTCCAAGCTGTTCATTTGACAGATGGCTTCTGGGGTCCTCGCAGGCGGGTCACAACGGAGCGGAGCCTCCCGACGCTCCTCGCGCTGCTCGAAGAACATGGCGCGGTCGACAACTTCCGGCGTCTCTCCGGAAAAAAGGCAGTACCGCGGCGTGGCCCTCTCTACACCGATTCGGATGTTTACAAGTGGATCGAGGGCGCCGCGTGGGCCCTTGCGTCGAACGAAACGAGCGACGGCGACAAGCAGAAGCTTCGGGGACAAGTCGATGATCTGATTTCGGATATTGTCGCGGCGCAGGAGCCGACCGGTTATCTCAATACCTACTATGTCGGCGAAAAGGCGAAGCTGCGCTTTACGGAATTGACCCGCTCTCACGAAGATTACTGCCTGGGGCACTTGCTCCAGGCGGGTATTGCGTATTACCGAGCGACGGGTGAACGAACTCTACTCGATGCGGGAATCCATTTCGCCGACTATGTCGTAGATAATTTCGGACCCAATAAGCGCCCGTTCGTCACGGGGCACCCTGAACTCGAAATGGCTCTGGTTGAGCTTTACCGAACCACGGGAGACAGCAAGTATCTGGAATTTACCCGCTACCTTTTCAGCGGAGTGGAACGCGACCGTCTGAAGTTGAAGGATGCGGACATTAAATACATGTTCAGCGGAAGGCCGTTCACGTCCCGCACCGAGTTTGAGGGTCACGCGGTCCGTGCTCTGTACGCGGCGGCCGGGGCGGCTGATTACTTCGCCGAATCCGGTGACCCGGCATTCAGAAAAACCCTGGATCTGCTCTGGAGCGACTTAACAAATCGCAAGATGTACATCACCGGTGGCGTCGGATCTCGCTCTGGCGGCGAGAGTTTTGGCGACCCCTATGAGTTGCCCAGCGAAGAGGCGTATGCGGAGACATGCGCCGCCATCGCCAATGTCATGTGGAATTTCCGGCTACTTTCCATCACCGGAGATGCCCGGTATACCGATGTCCTGGAACGCGCTCTTTACAACGGTGTCAATTCCGGCCTGTCGCTTTCGGGTACGCTGTACTGCTACCGGAATCCCTTGGCTTCGAATGGCGAAAAGCTTCGAAGCCCTTGGTATGACACAACTTGCTGTCCTCCTAACATCGAGCGTCTGTTCGAGTCTCTACCTGGCTATTTTTATGCAACAAGTAGGGACGGTGTTTACGTAAATCTTTATGGAGGCTCTGAACTGGATTGGCATCTGGAGGACGGTTCGCCGCTCAAGTTGACACAGACCACAAATTATCCCTGGTCGGGAGAGGTGCGACTTGTCGTTAATTCGGAGAAGCCCTCGGATTTCACCTTGAACCTGCGATGGCCCGGATGGGCGGCCTCTGCGGAAATCCAGGTAAATGGCGAAACCGTGGCGAACGGAAGCGCGGTCCGGGGCTCTTACGTTCCCATCTCACGCCGTTGGAACAGGGGCGATACCGTCACCTTGAATTTGCCCATGCAAGCTGTGCCGATGGTGGCGAATCCACGTGTGAGCGACACCTTCGGTCGAGTGGCGATCCAGCGTGGACCGCTCGTCTACGCAGCCGAGCAATTGGACCAAGGCGGAGTTGCCCTGCCTGACTTATTTATCCGTCCTAACGGACCTAGTACTTTCGAAGCGCGCCGCGACCTTCTTGGTGGGATTACTACACTAAAGTTTCCCGGTCAGGCAGTCGAAAAAGGATATGTGGAAGATTCACTCTACCAGCCTTTGGCGGCGGCCAGTTCCCACGGTAGGCGGTCGGTAACGCTAACACTCATTCCGTTTTTTACGGTGGGAAATCGCGAACCTTCCCCGATGGAAGTTTGGGTTCCGATTGGCCGGGCAGAGCCATCGAGCTCAACGACTCCGGCTGTTGCGAACCCCGAGCGGCACTTGGCGTCGAAGTAGCAAGCTTCTAAAAATCGCCAAAAGCATGTAAAATCATGTATATCCATTCGACGGGTTTACCCGTTCCAATCCATGACTAGATTTTCTTCCGGGCACCGCCAAACGTTTGTAAACACTGGTCTGCTTTGCTTCTTTCTCTGCACGCTGTTGCAAGCCAATCCCGCCCAATCGAATGAAGCGCAGAATGCAAAAGGTGCTCAAACTCAGACGCCGGCGGCACCGGCCGCGCCTGCGGACTCCAAATCCCCGGCTCCCGCTCCCGGGCCGGCGGGGGGCGCCCCGGTCAGTTCAACTGATTACAAAGTGGGCCCGGCGGATGTGCTGTTCGTTCGAGTCTGGGGTGAGCCGGAATTTTCTGGCCCGGTCGCAGTGCACCAGGATGGCAAATTCACTCTGCCACTGGTCGGTGATTTGCAAGGTGGCGGAAAGACGCCGGTCGAAATACAGGACATCATCGCGGCCGCGTTAAAGAAAATGGTTGTGAAGCCTCTTGTCACCGTCACGGTGCAGGATGTGGGTAGCAAAAAATACTATTTGGTGGGTCAAGTTGCACATGCTGGCGAATATCCGCTCGTTGTTCCCACCACCATTCTTGAAGCCATTGATAAGTCAGGAGGTCTGTCGGATTTTGCAAATACTAAAAAGATCTACATACTCCGTGGCAATAAGAAGATCCGATTTAACTACAAAGACGTGCACCAAGGAAAGAATATGGATCAGAACATTCTGCTGGAACCGGGCGACCACGTCTACGTTCCGTAAGCAAATCGATTAGGAATCATTATGTTAGACTCCGCCTCTGTTCCCCGGCGTTCTTACGATATCGAGGACTATATAGACATCCTGCGCCGAAACATGCGCTGGATATTGGCGCCCGCTTTTGCCGGCCTCGTGATCGCCACGGTCATCGCCTATTCGAAAGAAGACAAGTACATCTCGTCGGCCTCGATTCGCGTGGTTCCGCAGCAGATAGATCCATCGGTCGTAAAATCCTTAACCACTCAGGATATGGCAGACCGGATCAATGGGATGGCCCAGAGCATCCTAAGCCGCGCCACTCTGACGAGCATCATCAACAACTTCGGACTGTATAAGGACGACCTGAAGAAGATGCCGATGGAGGACGTGATCGATAAGATGCGCGGTTCCATACCCATTCGTCCTACCGAAGGTGTGGCTGCTTCGGGCCGGATTATGCCCGCGATGCAGATTTCA
>JBJMGJ010000110.1:0-19011 GCA_045807965.1 Bryobacteraceae bacterium
TTACTTTGCACGGCAAAGCGAAACATATCGGAGGCGATTTCAGTGGACAGTTGGCAGACGGACATTACAAGCAGGAGCAACACGCGCTCGTTGGGACTGAAGCTGATTGTGGTTTGCACGTTGGCATTGCTTATGACAATTCCCTCGGTCTTTGTGAGCAAACTTGTATCGGACCGGAGGCAGCGTGCCGACGACGTTCGACAAGAAATCAGCAATCACGTGGGTGGGCCACAGACGTTTCTCGGTCCAACAGTGGCAATCCCGTACAGTGTGCCGTCTGGCGCGCCGAATGCCGCTCCGACACGGGGAGTTTATCTGATCTTTCCGGCAATGGCAGCGGCAGACATCAAGACGACGACATCGGAGCGATACCGTTCGCTATTTCGAGTACCCGTATTTCGCGCCGACTTGCGGCTCGAATCTACTTTCGATCTGACGGGCACGCCAAGCTCTGCTCCAGCGGGTGCCGAATTCGATTGGAGGCAAGCGGAGATCATCGTGGGGGTGAGCAACCCGCGCGGCGCACTGGCTGACGCGATGTTGGACGGAGACGGAGGCACCAAGACTCTGGTTCCGTCGGATCTGGCCGATCAAGTATCGATCGGTTCCGAGAAGGCACGATTCAAAACCGTTTTGCTCGGCACAAAGCTCGCCGGCCGTTCTAAACCGACCGGTTCCCTCCATGTCGCGGCCACGTTGAAGTTTTCCGGCGCGGAGCGAATCGCTCTCCTCGCGTACGGGAAAACAACCCGCGTCACTGCGCGGGGGGACTGGCCGAACCCGGGATTCGACGGTGCGATCTTGCCCGTGAACCGCACCGTAACGGCCCGCGGCTTCCAGGCGGAGTGGACTGTGCCCTTTACGGCGCGCGGCGTTCGCGCTGAAGGACCGAGTGAGTCCATGGCAGACCTACGTTCCACGGCGGTGGGCCTGTCGTTCATTGAGGTTGCCAATTCTTACCAGTCCGTCTATCGCTCGCTGAAGTATGTGCTCCTGATTCTCGGTCTGGTCTTTCTGTGCTACTTCGGCTTCGAGGTCACAACCGGGCAGCGAGTCCACCCCGCGCAATATGTGCTGGTTGGCTTGGCTCAGATCATTTTCTATCTTCTGCTTCTGTCGTTGTCGGAGAGGATCGGGTTTGATCTCGGTTTCCTTGTCGCGGCGGGCGCAACCGTCGCCCTTTTGTCCAGCAACGCCGGATGGATCTTTTCTAACTTGGTGTATGCATTGCGGGCTTTGGGCCTGTTCAGCATCCTCTACGTTTTGATCTATCTTCTGCTCCGGCTGGAGGATAACGCACTGCTGGTTGGCGCAATCAGCAGCTTCCTTGCAGTTGCGCTGGTCATGTACCTGACCCGTGGAGTGGAGTGGTATGGATCACCGCGGCGTTCCAGCGCAGGGTCGAATCAGGAAGCGTTGTAGCACAACAAGGAAACACGGAAATGAAACGGGTTGCAGGGCTGCACGTAGCCGTCATTATGGACGGGAATGGCCGGTGGGCTACCAGCCGGGGACTGCCACGAATTGCCGGACATAGGGCGGGCGTGGTCGCCGTTAGTCGGGTTGTCGAGACGGCGTTGGCGCGAGGAATCGAACGCCTCACTCTTTATGCATTCTCGTCCGACAACTGGCGAAGACCAACGTCGGAAGTCCAGGGCATTTTCGGGCTCCTTCGCGTGTATCTGCGCAAGGAAGTGAAGCACATGCGCGAACAAGACATTCGACTGCAGATCATCGGCCGGCGCGACCGGTTGGCCTCAGAGGTACTGAAGGAGATCGAGCTGGCGGAGTCAGAAACGCGGTCCTGCCGCCGGCTGCGCCTTTGCCTTGCCATTGACTATTCGTCCCGCAATTCCATCTCGCGCGCGGCGGCCAAAGCAATGGCTGCAATCAGAAGCGAGACAACAGTGGATCGGGCGGGCGAGGTTTTGGCCGAATGTATCGCCTCCGAAACCAAGAACGTGGATCTACTCATTCGCACCGGCGGAGAGAAACGATTGTCGGACTTTCTGCTTTGGGAATCGGCATACGCAGAGCTCCTATTCTCTGACCGTATGTGGCCGGAGTTCGACGGGAAGGATCTTGATGCTGCGCTGGAAGAGTTCGGCAGGAGGGAGCGGCGCTTCGGCGCAATACCCGAAACGCCCCGATCCAAGCTGCTCACAGGAACGTGATGTGGCTTTTGCAGACTGGAAGGAGTGATAGATGAGACTCAAACACGGCTACTGAGGCGTATCCGCAGAGCCATCGTCGTATTCATGGCGGGCTTAATCCTCAGCGGCCTCACGGCATTTGCCCTTGAAACTGAGCTGAACGGACTGGTTCAGCTGCTACATGGTCCCACGCTGGAAGGGCTTGCGGCGAGTACCGGGCTGCTCCAATGAATCGATTTCGTATCAGAAGGAATTCGGCAAACGAATTCCCGGTATCCGTTTCTCGCCTACGGAACGGATTGGCTTGCACTCGCGCACCTGGTAATTGCCATCGTATTCATCGGGCCGTACCGTGAACCTGTGCGCAATTCTTGGATTATTATTTTCGGTCTGATTGCGTGCGTCGAAGTCATTCCACTGGCGCTTATAGCAGGCCAAGTCAGGCACATTCCGTTCCCGTGGCGAATGCTGGATTGTAGCTTCGGAATTCTCGGTGCGATTCCGCTGTTCTATTGCAGGCGACTTATCTCCGAACTCGAACGAAGCGACACGCGCGTTCTCTAAGTCAGCCGCAGTCGGACCGGTAAGGGCAGCCAATTGTGGCGTGGACCACCTGTTTACCTCACCGCATAGTGGCGCGCGCCGAGCCAGCCCGGTCGGGCCGCCATTTCGAGTAACTGCCGCACCTCGTCATCGCTTGTCTGAGAAAAGTCTTCGTACCACGCGCCGACCGAAAAGAACGGTTGCGGCGTGTACCTGCAGATGGCCTCGTCCACATCCATACGAAATTCGTCGTACGCTTCTTTGACGGCAACCGGAAACGCGGCGACTACGCGCTTCGGCAGCCGAGCGCGCACGGCCTGGGTAGCCGCTTTCATGCTCGCACCGGTTGCGAATCCATCGTCCACAACGATGACGGTTCGTCCACTGACCGCGCGTGCGGACCGGCCCGCGCGGTAGAGTTCCTCGCGGCGTTTCAATTCCTGTTCCTCCGCCTCAGTCAAGCGTTGAATCAGCTGCGGCGAGAGCTGGACCTCAGCTATGAGCTGCTCATTCAGGACCCGAACTCCACCGCTTGCAACGGCACCAATGGCCAATTCTTCCCGGCCGGGAAGACCCAGTTTGCGGACCACAATAATGTCGAGTTCCGCATGCAGGCTCCGCGCTACCTCAAACGCGACCGGCACCCCGCCGCGAGACAGTCCGAGAACCAAAGGGTCCGGTTCACTGACTCGATCTCCCACTAGACGGGCGAGTTGCCTTCCCGCATCGTGGCGATCTTTGAAGATGGGTCCGAATCTCAGATGACACCTCCGAGCACGGGATTGACCAACGGGATGATGCGTCAATCCTCGAAGCCAGGTTCGACGGGCGAGGTCGGTTTTAAGCCTGTTTCTCTCGATAGACGCTCTGCGTGCTTCTTCCGCTGTTGGTAAACATACGACAGAAGAGGTTCGGTGTTGATCGAGGTTCCGGAGGAGCAAGCAACGGAATAGTTATGTTAACCGCGGTACACCCTTGGTGAAGCTGTCCTTCACCGCCAGATCTTTCCGTATAGATGGAGCATCCATATCGCGAACGTCGGACTGGAAGATGCGTGTACCCTGGGAAATCAGATAATCCGCCGTTCTTGCGGCCAGAGACTGGATCGTCAGACCGGGGTTCGCAGAGCCCTGGGTCGGTAGGATACTTCCGTCGCAGACGAACAAATTTGTCAGGTCGTGCGTGCGGCCAAATTTGTCCACAACAGAAGTGCTCGGGTCCGCGCCCATCCGGCAAGCTCCGACCAAATGGGCGTAGCGAGCCTCCTGGACAACCTCTTCGGCTCCGGCGGCTCGCATTACCTCCATCACTTTGTTCTTGCCGAATGCAATCAACTTTTTGTCGTTGTCATGAAGGTTAAAGGTGACCTTGGCTACCGGTAACCCGAACTGATCCTTCTCCTCGGCAAGTTCGACCCGGTTCTCTTCCCAAGGTAGGATCTCGCCGAGGACCCCGAGGGTGGCCCAGTGGTTGTAATCCATCATGACGCGGCGCATTCCCCAGCCCCACGCCCCTTTTGCGACCATCATCTGTTTGGCGAACGCGACAGGCAAAGGCGCAACGGTTTGAATCGCGAAGCCTCTGGCGAAATCGCGCTTCGGATCGGTCTCGTAAAATTCCTCGGTTAGCGCATGCGCCGGCGGAGCTTTATACATCCGGATCAAATTAGGAAAGCGGCCCAACACGACGTTCCCAGCTTGGGCCATTAAATAGCGCCCCAGAGTTCCGCTCGAATTCGCGAGTCCATTCTCGTGTCCCGGGCAGGCGGAATTGAGCAATAAGCGCGGTGTTTCAATCGCGTAGCCACAAACGATGACTGCTTTCGCACGCTGAAAACGCTCGCGTCCTTCGCGGTCGAAGAAGAACACGCCATCCACACGGTCGCGGCTACGTAGTGAAATTCGCGATGCCATGGAGAGCGCGCGCACTTCGGCGCCGTATCGGATGGCCTCGGGAATGTGAGTGATCAGAGTGCTCGCTTTCGCGCCGACCTTGCAGCCCTGAATGCAAAACCCGCGATAAATGCAGTGCGGCCGGTCTCCATGCGATCCGGAAAGAATTGCGACAGGGCCCCCCGCGCATACCCGAATCCCGAGCTTGGTGCAGCCCTTGACGAGGACATCGCCTATGCCTCCGAGGGGATGCGGGCCGTAGGGATACCCGTGTGGGTCACCCCATGGAAAGTAAGCCGGACCGGCTACCGGGATCTCGCGTTCCAGCAGTTCGTAATACGGTTTGAGTTCTTCGTAAGAAATGGGCCAATCGGCACCGACACCATCCTGTGTATAGACGCGGAAATCGGAGGGGTGGAAACGCGGCGTGAAAGCAGCCCAGTGAACAGAGCCTCCGCCCACCCCTTTGCCGCTATTGTTCTCACCGAGTGTCAGCGGATCGGTACCGCCGGTGATTCTGAGATCGTTCCAGTAAAGCTTGTGAGAACCCTTTTCGTCGCTAACCCAATCGAGCTCGGTATCCCAAAACGGACCAGCTTCCAGGCCTACGACCTGAAACCCGGCCTTAGCCAGACGTTGCAGGAGTACGCCGCCAGCGGAACCGACGCCGATGATGCAGTAATCAACCTCTTCATCGTCCCGAAAACGCTTTGTTTCTTTCGGAATCCTTTGCAGCGGCCCAAGATTCCGAACCTCGTCCCGGGCCCGTTTAAATTCGCCGAATAAAGGTGATGTCAATGTGTCCCACCCTGGCCGTGGGCAGGCGTTTCGGACGTTGCCCCGCTCTCCTCGTAGTGATCCGATAAGGAAGACTTCGGCCCCTCCCATTCGTAGCGCCGTTCATCAACTTCCCAGGGCTCCGGAAGGCCACCTTCAAGGCGAGTGTACGCGCGCGGATAAGCAGGGCCCCCATAGCCGATCTCGTCCCAAGCCCACGGGTGCGCGTAATAAGCGGACACGCAATCCTGCACCAGCAAGTGCCAGAATCGGTCAATCGACATCTGATTCCAAATCTCATGGGCGGCCCATTTCTCGCCATCATGAATGGATTTCATGATTGTGTCCTGTTCAATGGGCTCGAGATCGACAAAGCCTCGGCCGAACTTGGCGCGAGCCGTTCTGTCGATCGCTTGGATTCCGAGCCGATACGCATCGCGATCATCGGGCATATCCTCGAAGCGATAGCCGCTGATCTCGTTCTTCGCAAGGCGCTCGTCTATAGCGTTCAGTACCGGGATCCGAAATTGCGGCAGCCGGTCATGCTGCGGCATGATGCGGTCGCAGATCGCGGCAATGATCGGCGTCTCGTCGGGCGAGAAGAATCGGATGGGCGGCACGTTCCCGACTCGGTCCTCCACAACGCGACGAGTGGTCGCATCCCAAAACTTCTTCTGACTTAGAGTTTTGTAACCGGGATAGTAACCCGGCTGCTCCATTTGCTTACGCGGCTTGCCCGTTTTCGGGTCAACGGGAATCAGATCCGCTTCGTTCGGATGGTTACTCACCGCTTTCTCTCCGTAGAAGACTGGCGAGAACGCCCAGCGCTCCGCATGCTGCGAACAAGAGCGGCGCGAAAACCGGCGGTCCGTAGAGGATGTTGTAGAGCCAGGTTTTCTCTGCGCCGGGCCGCCTCAGGATTCCGCGAACGTGATAGAAAAAGCCGACCCCGCCGTTGAGCATGGCCAGGCTTGATGTTACCGGCAACATTCTGTCAGCAACCCGCTTGCTAAAGATCGCGCCCATGCAAGCGCCGAGTTGAACGGGAGAGAGGAGCACGGGAGTCCATTGGGCCCAGATACGGAACCGGCTCTTGTAATGCGAATACAAAGCTTCAACGCCAGAGAGAACGGTCCAGACGGCCGCCACAGCTGCCAAGTGCTTTTGGAATTGCCCTTCGTTGATCTCCCGCCTCCAGCCCGTATGCCGCACGCGTTCGCTTTCGTCTCGCGGCGGGTCCTCTTCTCGGCGCAGGTAAGAAGCCATCAAACCCAGGTATGCGGCGGTACCAAATAGGAGCGGCGCGAAGATCGGCGGTCCCATAATCACGTTTGTGACGGGCAGCTTCCATCCTCCGGGCTTGCGAGCGATACCGCGTACGTGGAATCCGAAGCCGATGGCTCCATCCACCAACGTGACGACGCACGCCCAGCGCATGGCACCGGTTGCCATACGCCGGCTGAACACAGCGCCGAGGCTGGTCAGAGAGACAACGCCGCTGAGAAGCACGGGCGTGTACATGATGGGATTACTGTAACTGCCCTTGTAGTGTTCGTAAGCTACTTCTAATCCGCTAACCAAGCTTGAGCCCGCGGTTACCAGTGCCAAGGAACGTTGAAACCGGCCGCCTTCGATGTGTTCCAGTACGGTTTTCGTAGCCGTCGTCAAGAATGCCGGAGCAAGCATCGACTGATGTTGCTCGGCGGTTAAATGCGCTGCTCTGACATGCATGTACTAGCTGAAACGGCCTTCAAAACCACAGCACCGATTCGTAGACGGGATTGAGAACGAAGCGTTGCAGCGAGAATAGGCGAAGTTGAAGCAATTCCGGAGACGGGACAAAGTTTCCCGTTACATTCAGCCCACGGCGCGGTCTCAATCTTGGAGACGGCAGAATGGCACAAACAGCAGCTGAAATTATGGTAGACACTCTGGTGGACTGGGGTGTCGACACGATCTTCGGTATTCCCGGCGACGGCATCAACGGCATCATCGAGGCCCTGCGGAAAGCTAAGGAGAAAATCCGGTTTATCCAGACCAGGCATGAAGAAGCAGCCGCGTTCATGGCGTGCGGGTATGCGAAGTTCACGGGCAAACTCGGCGTTTGCATTGCTACCTCGGGACCCGGAGGCATTCACCTGCTCAACGGTTTGTATGACGCGAAGCTGGACGGCCAGCCGGTCCTCGCAATCACCGGTCTTCAATTCCACGACCTGATCGGAACCCATACGCAACAGGATGTTGCTCTTGACCGCGTGTTTATGGACGTCGCTGTCTACAACGAACGCATTATGGGTGCGGCCCATGCGCAGAACATCACGGAACTGGCGTGCCGCACCGCACTAGCCCGACGCGGCGTCGCACATGTCACCATTCCTGTCGACATTCAGGATCAGACAGTGAAGGAGGACATGCGCTCGAAGCGCAACAAGCCGAACCATGTATCCGATGTGTTTGCGCGGGGCGCGCGGAAACCAGAGCTGGATGAGGTTCAGGCGGCGGCCGATCTGCTGAATACCGGGAAGAAGGTTGCTATCCTAGCGGGCCAAGGTGCGTTGAAGGCCGGGGATCAACTCGAGAAAGTGGCGGAGATGCTGGGCGCTCCCATTATCAAAGCCTTGCTTGGAAAATCATGCGTGCCGGACGATAGTCCGTACACGACCGGTGGTCTCGGTCTGCTGGGCACTCTGCCCTCGGAAGAAGCAATGCAGGAGTGCGACACGTTGCTCATTGTGGGATCCACTCTGCCCTACATCGAGTTCTATCCGAAAGTGGGCCAAGCGAAATGCGTCCAGATCGAAATCGATCCTTCGCGTATCAGCCTGCGATATCCCGCGGACGTAGCGCTCGTAGGCGACAGCGCCGAAACACTGGATGCGCTGATCCCGCACCTGAAGCAAAAAGACAAGTCATTCCTTCAAAAGGCTCAAGACGGCATGAAGCAATGGAACGAGCTGATGGTGCAACGCGGAACGGCAACCGATTCGCCCATGAAGCCACAAGTCGTTGCGCATGAGCTCGGAAAGCGGTTGAAAGCGGATGCGCTTGTCACGAGTGATTCCGGGACCAACACAACCTGGTGGGCGCGTTATATTCCGTCGCTGCGAGGACAGCATCACACCTGTTCGGGAAATCTGGCAACCATGGCGTGCGGATTTCCTTACGCGATTGCCGCACAAGTTGCGTATCCAAATCGAACGGTCGTCGCGTTCGTGGGTGATGGCGGCTTCACAATGCTCATGGGAGAAATGGCCACCTGCGTGAAATATAACCTTCCGCTGAAAGTTTTCATCGTTAAAAACAACTCTCTGGGCCAGATCAAGTGGGAACAGATGGTATTTCTTGGAAACCCGGAATACGAGTGCGCGCTCCAGCCAATCGATTTCGCCGCCGTGGCGCGCGGATTCGGCTGGGAAAGCTTCACGATCAAAGAGGCTTCAGAAGCGGGACGAACAATAGATGCTGCGCTTGCGGTGCAAGGGCCTGCGTTGATTGAGGCGATCGTAGATGAGAACGAACCGCCCATGCCCGCGAAGATTGAACCAAAGCAAGCGCTGCATTTCGCGGAATCCATGGCCAGGGGCACAAAGGATTGGCAAAAGATTGCCACAACCATCGCGAAAGACCGTATCCGCGAACTGGTGTAAGGATCCGCCCGCATGGGTACCACGACAGATTTCGTTAGCTCCGGGAGCATTTCGGCGTACACAATTCCAACCGAGACTCCCGAGGCTGATGGAACGGCAGATTGGGATTCAACTACTGTTCTTGTCGTTGACCTGAGGGCGAGGGACGCCGCGGGACTGGGATTCTCGTACGCTAGCGAGGCCGCAACCAAAGTCGCCGAACAGCTTGTGAATAAGGTCGTCATAGGAAGCGACCCGCTCGGTATTCCAGAGATTCATCACGCGATGGATCGGCTGTCCCGCAATTGGGGGCGTCCCGGACTGGTGTCGTCCGCGATCGCAGCGGTTGACATTGCGTTGTGGGATCTGAAGGCAAAGCTGTTGGGGCACTCCTTCCTGACGCTACTCGGAAAGTTCAGAGATTCGATTCCCGCTTATGGCAGCGGCGGATTCACCTCCTACACCGAGAAACAACTGGTTGATCAACTAACTGGTTGGGCCCAGGAAGGTTTCTCGGCGGTAAAGATGAAGATCGGCAGAGATGCCGATGCCGATATCAAACGGGTAGCCGCGGTTCGTCGGGCGCTCGGCGAATCAACCGAGATCTACGTCGACGCCAACGGCGCCTACAGTCGAAAGCAGGCGCTCAAAAGCAGTCAGTCATTCAATGAATTGGGGGTTACCTGGTTTGAAGAACCGGTGACCTCCGATGATCGCACTGGCTTACATTTGCTGGTCGAACGCGTTCCCGCTGCAATCCGAGTCGCGGCGGGCGAGTACATCTACGTCCTTGACGACGCCCGTCTCCTGGTTGAGGCTCAAGCCGTCGACGTATTGCAGGTGGATGTAACTCGTTGCGGGGGAATTACGAACTTTCTCAAGATCAGCCATCTTGCGGAAATTTGTCATGTGCCGCTCTCCGCCCATACAGCGCCCTCGATTCATGCCGCCCTTTGCTGCGCAGCGGCACCGGCCATCAATGTGGAGTACTTCTACGATCACCAGAGGATTGAGGCGATGTTGTTCGACGGCGCCGTTCGAGCACGAGACGGTTTCCTGACGCCCCATGCGGCAGGGCCTGGTCTTGGGTTAGAGCTTAAACGGGCAGACGCCCAGCAATTTCAGGTATTCAATGTCGAGTGCTCAAAATGAAGTTGGTGGCGGTGCTGGACTTGCGATTATTTGACGATCGGTCCAGTTCCGGCAGATTGCGTTTTCGATTCGTCGACACGCGGCCATCCGCCTCGCTTCGCCGGAGGAGAACTGGGCTCAGCCGCAGGGCTGCTCGTTGAATCCGGGGAAGCAGCCGGCTTTCCGGGCGGACCGTCCGCCTGTACCTCAACCGCGTTGACCACTGGGCCTGATCTCTCATTCACTGCAACCCTTCGCTTGACAATGGGCTGATCTGAATTAGAGTCGGCATTCGCATCGGTCGCGGAATAGCGGGCCGCCGACCGAGTCGGCCGGCTTGAGCGCGCGCCCTCCGGGTCGGTTGGGTCGGCTTCGCGCGAAACTTCGATCAAGCCTCCGGCGTGCCGGGTCCTGTCATTCGAGATATACGCTCGGCGATAGCGGACTTCGGATCCCAAGTAACGAGCCCCGGTTGAGTGCGCCAGGCTAACAACGACGGTTCTCTGTTCCGGATCCAATGAACCGGCCGGCCAATAGAAATGCAACGCGTAGCGCTGGCGAAGCCGCTCCAGCGTATCTTGAAACGCGGAGGCGTCACTGATAGGCATGACATCGCCGCCCGAACCTTTGGCGATCTCTGCTGTTCCGGCCGAATGCGACGGATCAATCCCGACCGTTGTGCCACCGGGGTAACGAGAGCCGCCTATGGGGCCTCCGGGTCCACCTGGCCAAGTGGTCCCGCCCCAAGGTCCTCCCGTGCCCCACGTTCCTCCTCCGCCGCCCCAGGGTCCGCGCCTCGCCCCGGGAACTTGCCCCCCAGTGCCGGGCGTAAAGGGCAATTCGTACGGAGCGCGCAGAAAGCTGAGTACAGCGTTCGCCTCATCTAGAGCGACTTGCACCTGCGGCTCATTTTCTCCATCTTGGGTTTCATCGTCCGTGAGAATTACGATTGCGCGGCGCGCGTCGGCCCGTCCATTGCGGCCGATGTACCTTGCGGCATCGAGCATCGCATGGGTGATGCGAGTTCCTCCATTGAAACGCTCCGCCCGCAGGACGTTATGCAATTCACTGACGATTTCACCGTGGTCCTGGTTGAAGGGCAAACGGACTTTGGTTCGGGTGTCGAAGACCATAACGGCCATGCGGTCCTGGGGGGCCAAGACTCTCAGGGCCTGCTCGGAGGCATCGGCAATGCGTTGAACGTGAGGCTCCATACTCCCGCTCACGTCGAGCAGCAGCAGGATGTCGACGGGCATGTTCTCGTTTGAGAAATTACGAATGGGCTGAACTTTCCCGTCGACGCGAAGGACAAAATCCGTTACTTGCAATCCGGTGATTGGCCTACCCAAGCTGTCGACAACCTGGGTGTCCACACGTGTCATCGCAACATCGCTCTTGAAGATCGCCGGGTCGTCTTCAGCAAATACCGCAAGGGTGCAGGTGATGGCGACCAAAAGACTAATTAGGCGAGGCACAAAGAACACTCTCCGTGCGGGACGCATCGCGGGCGCCTGCCGTTTCAGTTTGACCTTCATCGGCACTCTGTTTCACCCTTCTATCTATATCCATACACCTTTCGAAATGAAGGAGTCGCGCCCGGTAGACTCGAAAGAGTATGAATGCTGCGGAGCGCTCGCTCGGTACGCGGGCGGCCTTCCTCTTGCCCTCTTTGAAACTGAAGGGACTCGCTCCCGAAGGGACGACCTTCGAACATTCCGTTCATCAATTCCTGTTGAGCCGCTTTGACGGTTATACGGCGACTTCCGGCAATCTTTTCGGTTATTGGAAGGATCAGGGCGGCAACGATTCCTATGGTGAACATCGGCAATTTAGTGTTGCCCTGATCGATGATGGGAAACTCCCCGAGTTGAAGGCGTACCTGGCCCGGCTCGCGAGCCAAATGGACGAGGACTGTATTTATCTCGAGACCGGAGGAGCGGCTGCCCTGATTTATCGTGAACAAAACAGCTAACGTATTTGAACGCATCGAAAGCTTCAAAGCCCACTTAGGCCTTCGCTTACCAATCCTGCTCGCCCCGATGGCCGGTGCCTGTCCGCCTTCCCTTTCCATTGCAGTTGCGGAAGCGGGGGGCCTAGGAGCTTGCGGCGCCCTGCTCATGACGCCGGACGAGATTGCGAGCTGGGCCAACGAATTTCGCGCCGGAAGCAACGGCGCATTTCAAATCAATCTGTGGATACCGGATCCACCGCCAAAGCGAGACGCCGAAGCCGAAGCCCGGCAACGTGATTTTCTCGCGTTCTGGGGACCTGCTGTTCCACCTCAGGCGGGCGATGCGAAGCTACAGGATTTTGACAGCCAGTGCAAGGCGACGTTGTCGGCGGCCCCCAAGGCGATCTCCTCCATCATGGGACTGTACCCTCCGGCATTCGTGGCCGAGATGAAGAAACGAGGTGTCCTGTGGTTCGCAACCGCGACCACCGTTGCCGAAGCAAGGCTGGCCGAAGAGGCGGGCGCGGACGCTATTGTCGCGCAAGGGGCGGAAGCCGGCGGCCACCGCGGCGCTTTCAAGGCCGAGACAGCGGAACGGGAAACCATCGGATTGATGGCCCTGCTGCCGCAGATAGCCGATGCAGTGAAGGTACCGGTGATCGCAACGGGCGGCATTGGAGACAGCCGGGCGGTGGCCGCCGCACTCATACTTGGCGCCAGCGCCGTACAAATCGGCACCGGATTGCTCCGGACTCCCGAAGCGAAGATTCATCCGGCGTACGCGGACCGTCTGGCGCGGACTGAGGCGCACGAAACGGTGATCACCCGATCGTTCAGCGGGCGTCCGGGCCGAAGCGTTGCCACGAAGTACGTCCGTGCCGCTCTCGACGGTCCTCCGCCAGCACCCTACCCCGTACAAAGAGGATTGACCGCGGCTATGCGGCAAGCAGCCGGGAAGGAAAACGATCCTGAGCGCATGCAGATGTGGGCGGGGCAAGCAGCCAAATATACTCGCGCCGAGCCCGCGGCTACCATTGTTCAACAGCTCTGGGAAGGTGCTTCGCGGCTGCTGAGGGGAACGGACGGCTAGCGATCTTCCTTTGAGCCGGACGAGCAGCCGCTAGAATCGGCCCATGCAACCCCATGATAGGGAACGTAACGACGGAGCGATCCCGGTCGTTACGGCGCCGGCCGGTTCGGACCGAAATCCAGGCCGACTCTCGGGTACGGAACTGCGCACGCTCGCCTTGGCCTCGCTCGGAAGTGCTCTCGAGTTTTACGATTTCATCATCTTCGTATTCTTCACGCCGGTTATCGCGAGACTTTTCTTCCCCGTGAGCCTGCCCGAATGGGTGCGCCAACTCGACACCTTCGGCATTTTTGCCGCCGGCTACATCGCACGTCCGATCGGCGGTGTAATTCTGGCGCATTTTGGCGACACGCGCGGGCGCAAGCGTGTGTTCACAGCAACTGTTCTGTTTATGGCCATTCCTACTCTGCTCATCGGATTGCTGCCAACGTACCGCTCGATTGGTATCGGGGCTCCTTTGCTTTTGCTCACGATGCGGCTGTTGCAGGGAGTTGCCATTGGAGGAGAGGCGCCAGGTGCCTGGGTCTTTGTCGCGGAGCACGCTCGGCCCTCCCAGGTTGGATTCGCCGTCGGTTTGCTGACCAGCGGTTTAACTTTCGGCATCCTGCTCGGTTCTCTGATTTCTGTTGCCATGAACGCCACCTTCACGCCAATGCAGATCGCGGGAGGGTTCTGGCGATTGCCGTTCTTAATTGGTGGCGTACTAGGCTTCATTGCCATGCTGCTGCGTCGGTGGCTTTCGGAAACGCCGGTTTTTCAAGAAATGCGACGGCGCGCGGCCGCCAGTCATAAAACGCCGTTACGTACGATTTTGCGGACTTATAAGTCGGCGATCGCCGTATCGATTCTGAGCACCTGGATGCTGACAGCCGCGATATTGGTGGTCATTCTCATGACACCAGCGCTGCTTCAAAGCCTGTTCCGTGTAGATCCACACCGGGCCCTGCTGGCTAACTTTGCCGGCGCCGGCGCGCAGTGTCTCGCCGCCGTCGCGATCGGTGCTTCCGTGGACCGATTCGGGATTCGTCCCGTTGCCTTCCCGATGTTGCTGCTACTGCTGGTGTCGACCTACGGGCTTTATCTCGGTGCGCAACGGGCGCCCGGCCTCCTGGTACCGCTTTATGTCCTGGCCGGCATTGGTGCTGGCGCAGCCGTGTTGACGCCGCTCATTATGGTCCGTAGCTTCCCTCCGGCCGTGCGATTCACTGGCGTTGCTTTCTCGTATAACGTTTCGTATGCGGTGTTCGGCGGATTGACTCCGCTCCTGGTCTCCGCCTTAGCCCACTGGAGCCCACTGAGTCCAGCGCATTATGTCGGAGCGGTGTCACTGCTGGCTCTTGTCACAATTGCCGGGGGATGCAACGAGACCCGATCGTAGACAGCTCTAAGGCCTCAACGTTCGAAAGCGCGGGAAGGTTGCGCGGTCCACAATGTACCGGCGCGTTGGGCGTTGCGCTCTCGCCGGCGGTACTCGTGGGAGCAGGCCGCCTCCGGGCAAGCTAAAAAGTCCGGGGCCGGTGGTCCGGTCTGGCATCTCCACTCCCCAGGTCGGAAGAGTTGAAGACAGCAGACCGTGCCGCTCGGAACTCAGGCGGGTCAACAGCTAGAGGAGGTTACTCCTCCTCTTCTTCCTCCTCCGGTTCCTGATTCGCTTCTTCAATCAGCGGGGCGCTTGCCTCCGTCAGCAACTTGTCGGTTTTCTCTTCTTCGGCAAGAGTCTGAGCGAGCAACTTCACCACCTTCGGATTCCCGAGAGCCTCGGCCAGTGTACGTACGCTTCCGTAACCAGCGATCTCATAATGCTCGATCTTCTGAGCAGAGACGGCAAGGGCCAGATCGGCCGCAACATCTTCCATCTCCTTGCCCTCGGTTATGGTTTCCTGGCCTTCCTCAACAAGGCCCTGCATCGCTTTGCACGGCTTGGCCTTGGCCTTCTCGCCGAGCAGCTCAAAAACTTGCTTCAGGCGCTCAACTTGTCCCTTCGTCTCCTCCAGGTGGTTCTGGAATCCGGTTTTCAGTTGCGGACTGTGTGCTGCCCGGGCCATCTTTGGCAAAGCCTTCACCAGCTGCCCTTCCGCGTGCAACAAATCTCTTAGTTGTTCAACAAGCACTTCCTGCAGTAAAGCGGACATACCTTCATCTCCTCCGATTGTGGATGGTGAATGTTCTCATCCCGTTTCCCTGGTAGCTTTAGGGGAATCTACCAGTGCGCGACACGCTCCGAAACCCAGCGGCAGGCGACATAGATAAAATGATGACCAATCTGTTCGTCCGCTCCGGACGCCAGGAAAACTAATCGGGATGAACACTCCAAAACTAACCAGACGTCAATTTTCCGGCCTTGTTCTTGCCGCGCCCGCGCTTCTGAAAGGGCAACAAACCAGTTCTCATGCGACGAGGATCAAGGTCGATACAGATAGGGTCATAGGGGAGATTGACCCCAAGGTTTACGGCAACTTTATCGAGCATTTGGGCCGATGCATTCAGGGCGGAGTTTTCGACGAGGGCTCGAAGCTGTCCGACTCAGAGGGATTTAGAAAAGATGTTCTGAAAGCAAGCCAGGACTTGAAAGTATCTTTGCTCAGATGGCCCGGCGGAAACTTCTCATCCAACTACAACTGGAAAGACGGGATCGGGCCGCGTGATGACCGTCCCCGAAGGCTTGAGATGGCGTGGGGCACGATAGAAGACAATCGTTTCGGCACGCACGAGTTTCTCGATTACGTCCAGAAAATGGGCACCGAACCGTACATTTGCGCCAACCTTGGAACAGGTTCCTGGGACGAAGCGCAGCAGTGGGTCGAGTACGTCAACTTCGCGGGAGACACCGCGATGACCCGGCTGCGGAAAAAGAATGGCCGGGATAAGCCCTGGAACGTGAAGTATTGGGGCTTAGGCAACGAGATGGACGGCCCGTGGCAGATGGGCCATCGGACAGCGGAAGACTACGGCAAATACGCGTTGGAAGCCGCGAAGCTGATGCACTGGACCGATCCGAAGCTGCAGATGATCGCGGCGGGTTCTTCGAACTTCAACGCGGATTGGATCGGATGGAATCGTACCGTCCTGGAATACCTCAAGGAGCACATCGCCTATCTCTCGCTGCATATGTACGTGGGAAATCCGGAGAACGACTACTACAAGTTCCAGGCAACGCCAGTCGATCTCGCGCAACGGATCGAGATCACGGAAGGCTTGATCAAAGCGGCGACCGCCGACATGCCCGCGGACAAGAAGCTCTATATCGCCTGGGATGAATGGAACGTGTGGTACCGGGCTCGCGGCGACAATGAGCGAGGACGGCGCATTCTGGAAGAACACTACAACTTGGAAGATGCTCTGGTTGTGTCCAGCTTTCTGAACACGTTCATCAATCACGCGAACATCATCAAAATTGCCAATATGGCGCAACTGGTGAACGTGATCGCGCCCATCTTCGCGAACGAAAACGGAATCTTTCTCCAGACCATCTACTATCCGTTGCAGTTGTTTGCGACGCACACGCTCGGCTCGGCATTGAACTTGTTCGTGGAAGGTCCGACTTTCGCGACGAAAGCACATGCGGCTGTTCCCTATCTCGACACCTCCGCCGCTTACAAAGATGGGACGCTTGTCATCAATGTGACAAATCGCCACCGCGATCAGCCGATGGACGCCGTGATCGAACTCGAAGACAAGCGTTTCAACGGGAACTGGCAAGCTTCGGAAGTGAACGGTCCGGACATCAAGGCGGAGAACAACTTCAACACTACGACAGTGAAGACTGTGACCAAATCGACCAGCGCCAGCGGAGCAACCCTGAAGTACACGTTCCCGCCTCATTCGTTCACAATGCTGAAGGGTGGCGTCGCGTAGCCCGGACCACAGCTGTTGAATAGCATGCGGCTCCGGGCCCGAATTCCATCCCTAACCGTCACGATCCACGCTTGGCGGGCCCGGAGCTCGCAACAGTCACAACTCTGTAAGATTGCCAAACGGATTTGATATTCTCAGCAGCAGTCTGTTTTAAGAACTGTCAAGGAGACTGCGTTTGAAACTCTTCGATAGTGCGGATATCCGCAATGTTGCGCTGGTTGGGCACGGACACCCGGGGAAAACTTCTCTGTGTTCTGCGCTTCTGTTCACGGCGGGAGCAATCGACCGGCAGCTGTCCGTAACGGAAGGCAACACCGTCACCGATTTCGACGAAGAGGAGATTGCCCGCAAGCTCAGCATTACTTCGGCGGTCGCGGCTTGTCCTTGGGAAAAATCGAAGATCAATTTTCTGGACACGCCGGGCTTCAGTCTGTTTCTTCACGATACGCGATCTGCCATGATGGCAGCCGACGCCGCGCTCCTGGTCATCGATGGGGTCTCCGGATTTGAGGCAACCGCCGAAAAAGTTTGCGAGTACGCGGAACAGCTAAAGCTACCTTGCGCATTCGTCATTAACAAGCTGGACCGCGATCGCGCTTCCTTTGATGCGTCTATGGAGTCGCTGGCGAAAGCCTGTGGACGGGCTGTGATCCCTATTCATCTGCCTATACAAAACGGCAAAGCGTTAACCGGGATCGTCGATCTGATCAGTATGCGGGCGTTTTTCTATGACGGAATAAAGAACGGACGCGGAAGTGAAGGCGACATACCCGGTGAGTTGTCCGAGGCGGCGACGAAGGCTCATGAAGCCCTGGTCGAAATGATCGCCGAAGGGGACGACGCTCTGATGGACGAGTTTTTCGCCACTGGCACGCTTCCGGTCGAACACATCGTTAGTGGGCTGCAGGAAGAGATCCGGGACCGGCGGATTTTTCCCGTGTTGTGTGCGGCCGCGCTCCAGAATGCTGGCTCCGACCTGATCTTGCGCTTTATTACGCAAATCTTCCCTTCGCCGCTCAACGCGCCGCCACGCGAGGCAACACACAACGGGGAGCATATCGAGAAACGGGTCGTGGCTGAGGGGCCGTCCTCACTTTTTGTGTTCAAGACATCGGCCGATCCGTTCTCAGGACGCGTCAGCTATTTCAAGGTAATGGGCGGCAATGTCAAAGACGATATCCGTTTGACGAACATGCGAACAAACGCAGCCGAACGACTGGCGCATATCGCCGCGCCGTTCGGAAAATCAATGAACGCAGTTCCGGAGATGCACGCCGGCGACATAGGTGTGGTTGCGAAACTTAAGGACACACTGACAGGCGACACTCTTTGCGAAAAAACAAATTGTGTTGTCTTCGAAGCAGCGCAGCCTCCTGAGCCGGCCATTGCCTATGCCATCACCGCAAAGACTCGAGGCGATGAGGATCGCCTGAGTGCTGCACTGGCCAAGGTTCTCGAAGAGGATTTATGCCTGCGCTTCTACCGGGATCCGCAAACAAAAGAGTTCCTTCTTGCCGGTAATGGCCAGCAGCATCTCGAAATTGTGGTTCATCGGCTTCAGCGGCGTTATGCCGTGGAAGTTGAGTTGAAGGCTCCCAAAATTCCCTATCGTGAGACGGTTCGGGCTTCCGCCAGTGCGCAAGGCAGGCACAAGAAGCAAACGGGAGGACATGGGCAATTTGGCGATTGCTGGATCAAGATCGAACCACTCGCCCGCGGCGAAAAATTCCAGTTTGTCAATGAGGTATTCGGGGGCGCCATCCCACGGCAGTACATCCCCGCCGTCGAGAAAGGCATCCTGGAAGCGGCGGAACAAGGCTTTGTCGCCGGATATCCTGTTACTGACTTTAAGGTGACCCTATACGACGGTTCCTATCATGATGTGGACTCGTCGGAAATGGCGTTTAAGTTAGCCGGCAGGAAGGCCTTCCGGAATGCTATGCAACAATGCCGGCCCGCTCTTCTCGAACCGATTATGAGGGTGGAAGTGGAA
>JBJMGJ010000111.1:0-9602 GCA_045807965.1 Bryobacteraceae bacterium
AACTCGATACAACGAAACTCTCGCCTCGGCAGCGTTTCGCAGCGAGCGTCTGGAAATCGTTGATCCAGGAACAGTACCGGAGCGGCCGAGTTCACCGAACATTCCGTTGAAACTGGTGATCGCGTTTTTCGGCGGCTTACTGAGTTCTCTGGCATTCGTGACATTCGGATTCAGTGTTAAGAGGCTTCGTGCTTCGTCTGGCGGAAGCGCGTACTACAACCGCTAATGCGGCTCCTCTACCGCCTTCCGAACGATCGACTTCTTTACAACGCGCTCGGGTTGGGATTCCTCGCAGCCGCAATAGCGCTCCTTCCTAGTTGGCCGGCAAAGGCAGCGTTGTTATCGCCGCTAGTGCTCCTTCCGTTTTGTTGGTGGATATTATTGCGATCGGACCGATGGTTGGGCATATTTCTTTGCGCATTGATCGCGCTGCCGCCGTTGCCGATTCACCTTGGTGATTCGGGTCCACACCCGGCACTTCTGGTGTTGTGTTTAGGTTTGCTCTCAACGGCCATCCACATCCGACGCCGACTCTATACAGCAGAGGGTCTGGGGCTGATGCTGATTGCGTTTACAGCTGTCCTATTCCTGAGCGTAATCACGGCAGCAATCACGTCGGGTATTGAGATCGCAGCGGGAAGCTTGAGTCGCGTTCTGCTCTTCGCCACGGCGCCGTTTGTATTTTTCTTTTCCATCAATTGTGGCGGCCTCAATCAAACAAGGGCTCTTCAGATAGCAAAATGGCTATTTCGAGCAGCCGTTCTCGCCGCCCTCTTCGCCTGTGCGGATTTCTACTGGCAGTTTCCAACTCCGGCCGGTTTTGGGCCGCAGTTTGTGTGGCTCGACACAGGTGTTTTTCGAAGGGCGCAAGGGCTCTTTTACGAAGCGAGCACGCTTGGTAACTTCTGCGCTTTCTTTCTCGTTATGATTCTCGTCTCGCTGCGCCGCCGCCCCTCCGAGGCTCCGGTCAGGCGATTCGAACTCGCCATCGGTGCCGTGGTGTTTGCCACGGCGCTGATCCTATCGTACTCTCGAGGGTCGCTTCTGAATATTCTGACCGCCGCGCTTACACTGGCGTTGCTCAATCGCAAGATTCTCGGACGTTCCTTACTGTTCCTGGTGAGCTGCGCCGTAATTTGTCCGGCACTAATCTACTCCCTGTTTCCCGCTTTTGCGCAGAATTACGGCGCACGCATCGTTCAAACGCTAGCCTTCATCGGATCTACTCCGAATGGTGTTCTTTCGGGGCGGGTTGCTTCTTGGTCTCGATTAGCTCAATTCCTGTTCGAAGAGCCCTGGCGTGTTTTTTACGGGATCGGATATAAAACTCTTCCGTATTCCGATCTGCTGGGCGCGAATGTTATCGCGGACAACACATATCTTAGTTTGCTCGTTGAGGTGGGTATCGGGGGCCTACTGGTTTTCGTGCTCCTGAATACCGAGATCCTCAAGAGAGCCCTTCGGGCGTTCGGGTCGGCCTCGTCCCAACGATCATTTTTCGGCGAATGGATCTTCTGTTTTTGGGTCGGAGAGCTTGTGCAGATGGCGTCGGGCGATCTGATCACGTACTGGCGACTCCTCCCACTGCACTTTTGGGTGCTGGCGATGGCGGTGCATCCAGACTCAGACGCAACTGCCGTCAGGGCGCCAGAGCCAATTGCAGAGGCGTTCCGGGTATCGTGATCCTCCGGATGATCCGGCTTGGGCGATTTGCGTCCAAGATGAGCAGGCGATTCGAACCCCCTACACACACATACACGTGGTTTTCGCGAGCGCGGGCCGTGATTCCGAAGGGTTTCTCACCAACAGGGATCTCCTGAATGGCCCGCCTCTTCTCGAGATCAATAACTCCTACGCTACCGGCGCTGTAACAAGAGGCATAACCAAGCTCCGATCCCTTGTAAGAGGCGACCGTCACATCCACCGGGCCCCGGCAGACCGGGATCTGTGTCAGCTGCCGCAAATTAGCCGTATCGAGTAGGGAGATGGTATTCGATCCGAAATTTGCAACCAGCAGGACCTTACCGTCGCCAGTCAGGGCCATCCCTTGTGGCACTTGACCTACCCGAATGTCGAGGATTTTGGTTCGGGAATTTGTGTCGAGAACGGAAATTGTTCCATTCCCCTCGTTGCTGATCCAAGCTCGCGTTTGGCCGTCTGTGAATACGATATCCGAGGAGCCCTTGCCTGTAGAAATCTCGGCCAAATTCCGCCCAGTGCTTGCCCGACGTATGGACACGGTTCCGAGGTCTTCGTTTGAGATCCAGACTTCGTCCTTGCTACGCCGATAGCTGACCCAGGCCGGAAGCCTTGCGGCAGGTAGCCGTTGTGCTTCGGCCCGGCGATTAAGATCGACGACACTGAGTTGCGAATCGTTCCAGCAAGACGAATACAACAAGGTGCGTTGAACGAACGATAGTCCGAACGGGCCCTTACAGCTTAAAGGAATTGTCGTGATCTCGCGCTCGTCGGCATCGAGCCGCAGCAACGTGATCGCGTTTCCGTCAGACTGGCTGACGGCAAGCAGTGGTCCTGCGCGAACGGGATTGCGCCAGGGTTTCGCGTAAAAGGTGGCCAGCAGGATAACGACCGCACCGAGAACATGATCCGGTCTCCAACTTCCCGTTGGAGAATGATCGGACTCCTTACGCCGTTTGTATTCGCTCGCGAGCGCGGCGATCAGCAGTGAAACGGCGCCCCACAATCGGGCGAAGTCACCGATGGCCCTCATCCCTGTTAGCGGTGTTCGGTCCTGCAAGTGAAATGGCCAGGCGAGCAGGATTGCACCAGTTGAAACAAGCGCGGCGGCCACAGACCAGGTTCGAAGTTCTGGAAGGAGCAGCAGGAGTGCTGTCATAGCCAAGGGGTAGGCATGTTCCTCGGCCCGGGGAGAAAAGGCGAGATTCAGGAGAACACAAGCGCTCAGGGCTGCCGGAGACGGAGTGCCTCGCGATCCGCGCGAGAGCCAAACGAGAGACCCGACCAGCAGAAGCGCTTGAACTGCAAAAAGAAAGTAGTCCGACCGAGGCGATATCACGTGTAACGGACCGCTCTGAATGGTGGGCAGATTCAGGGCAAGAGACAGGAAGCTCTTTACTGTTTGCAGCGCCGGGGTGGGAACTCCGGAAAACCCGGCTCCGCGATACGTGGAAAGCAGGTAGATCCACTGTTTGAAACCCAGAGCCCAACTCGAGAAGAGCACCAGTGTTGCGAAAACCGCGGCGGCGCCGCGGAGGAATCCCCAATCGCGACGCAACAGAGCAAAAATCATGAAGGGAACGCCATAGCCTTTGATGCCCAACAATGCTCCACCGAACAGGCCGGCGGTCGTCCGTTTTTCGTTTATCCAAAACCAGCAACAGGCGGATTGCAATGCAAAGGCAAACACGTATGTGTGACCCTCTTCAAGGTTTGCCCGAAGAGGCGCATACAGGGCCGCCATACAGAACAACAACGGCCCGACTATCAATGCGGATTGGGGTTCGGAACTGACAGCCCGGGCTCCAAGCAGGCCAATTCCCGCCACCCAAAGCGCGAGTGTGAGCCACGTCCAAACGATTCGCGCGTCGGCCGGAGCGAGTGACGCTATCGGCAACATGGCGAAAGCGGCGGAGGGTGGATTGCCGTAAAAGACATCCGTGGCGCTAAATCCAAATCGACGAGTTTGTGCCCGGAACCAATTCCAGTCCTGCAAATTACCGGAATGGTCACGCAAGACGAGCAGCCGCGCCGATGTATAGGCGGCGGAGAAACCAAACGTTTCTGTGCCAGCGGATTTCTCCGCGAAGCGAACGAGTGAGATGGCCCCGTTTAGACCGATAATGACCAGACAGACTGCCAACGCCAAGGCGGGCAGCCTTCCTGGACCACTGAGCCCGAAAGACACTCGCCGCCCGAGGTTCACGTTGTTATTGGAACACGGTAGTGCTCCACGGTTTTTATGCGAGCGTCGCTTAGAAACCGATGCTAGGCGGACCGCATCGCCGTCGCGGTTGAATGCTGTCCAGTTGCCGTAAAACGTTCCCAAAACTCATAAACTGCCGCGCAACTCAAGAGCAACATGATGAAGTGGAAGGGATAGCGGTACCGGAAGTGAATCTGAACGAGATAGTACGGCAGCGGATAGACAATGAGCGGAAGCAGAAGAAACAGCGCAGCCTTACGGTTAGTCCGCCAGACAAGGACGATACCGATGACCGAGAGCAGCGACAGCAATCGGAACGCTAAGGTCCGCAACACCTCTGGCGCTTTGGGAACCCAGAGATACCAAACACGCAACGCAGTGAGGCGGGCGAATCGAGCCGGATGTTCGTAAATCCACTCAACTGTTTTCCGCTTCAATCTTGCGTTGTACTCTACTTCTCCAAGCTGCTGCACCTTCCTGGCTTCGTCCTCGCTAAATAGCGGGTGACAACATCCGAACAGGCGCTGATTTTCCATCATCAATGGAGAAGCGAGATCATTGTTTGCCAGGGAAAACTCCAAACCAAAATTACTCCGGGTCAGGATCGGCGAGCCCAGTTGGACAAAGTTGCGCGCTGCCCACGGCGCTACGACCAGAACCGAGCCGAGTAGCAATAGAGCAGCAAGTTGTGGCATCCGCGGCGTCATTCTTCGTTGCCGGAAGAGAAGGTAGACGAAACTGATGAAGCAAAGAGGTGCCAACGATGGACTTGTCAGTGTACAAATCCCATAGAAGATACCTAACGCGAACGCCCTGGCTGTACTCCATTGCTGCCTGCCGGCGATTTCTGTCCAGGCCAATAGGATCAGAAGGAGAAGTCCCGAGAGATGATTCTCAAAGTCGCCCTGGACTTCTATATAGGGATTTAGTGGAGTCAGCGCGCCGAGCATTCCGGCCATCAACCCGACCGCGCCCGGGAGTCCAAGCCTCTTCGCTACCCACGGAATGAGCGCATATTGAAGGCTACTCACAAGGCAGGTCAGCAATACCTTCACGGACTCGCCGGCGACGCCGGTTCCGAAGAGGCGGAAGATAACGGACATGATCAGCGGATACAGAGGCGGAACTGTTGCCGAAGGCCCGGTGGGAACCGAAAAGGCGTTTCCAAGCACTCCGGTGCTGGCCATTGAGATCGCCTCGCGTTCCATTTCGGCGCGCACATTGTGCAGCCATGCGTGTTGTAGAACGGCAACCGCGATCCGCACGATAAGCGCAATGGAGAAAATGAGAGCGGCTTGCCCGGATGTGGAATGGAATATCCGCAAGTTGTAGAACTTGGAAAAGCCCTTCCGGTTTCGAATACTCATATTTACATCGATCGGATACACGAATGACGTTGAGCCGAGGCAGTTACATGCAGAAACCTTCGAGGTGCGCTGGTGTCATCAAACACTCCAAGCTCAACGAGACTCCGTTTCTGTCAGTTTAACGGGTCAACCGAGCGCAGAAATCAGTGTTCGTACTAAGGTATCTCGATTGAGGGTGATGTAGAGGAATTGCCCTAATTCTCAATGGGTGGATGGGAGCCTCTTCATTCAGGAGATATGTTCGGCTGCTGAAGCGCCCGGTGCGGTGCTTCGCTCGTCAACCAGAGGATCAGGCCAGTCAAGAACAGTAGAAGCGAGATCCAACCAGCGTGATGCGCCAGGCTGTCGATCACGAAGTCCACGGACGTATGTCTGTCAAACAGGCGCTCAGCGATCCAGGCGACCGAAGCGAAAGTCGCAAAAGAGCCGCCGGCAATTCTGAACATTGGATAGCAACGGGTGCGACTGAGCAAAATAAGAGAAGGCATCGTCGCGGCTACTACGATCAACTGCATGGATTCGATACCGAGATTGAAAGCGAAAATGCTAGCTATCCGGTCCCACGTATGCAAGCCTAATTCGCTGAGGGTTGTGGCGAAAGCGAGGCCATGGACAAGACCGAAGAACGCGGCAATCACTGGTTCGCGTCCAGCGAAGATGGGACGGAGAGCGTGCATAGCGGAGATGAGAATCGATATCGCGATCAGTACTTCAACCGGCCGGCTTGGAACGCTCACCACCCCTAGCGCAGCCAGCGCAAGTGTGAGGGAGTGGCCGAGCGTAAATGCGGTCACGATTTTAAGGATTCCCAACACGCTGTGTCGCATGCCTGCAAATCCCGTCCACCGGTGCCTCACAGTAAGGAGCGGCGCGGGCAGAAGTAAAGCCAGCAAGAACAGGAGATGATCTCTGCCTTCCGCAATATGCCTGATGCCAAGACGAAAAAGGCTGGTGAAACCGCGGAACCAGCTTCGGTCACTGCGATCGATTGTCAAGCTCCGGGAGTGCCCGTGCAGTACACCGATCAACTGGGGATCGTTTGCGAATATGCTCCCGCTCCAATCAGAACGAATCGACACAAGAGCGACTTGGGACGGAATGCGGTCGAACAGAATATCATCTCGAATGTTGAACAGATCCATAGCCGCGGCGTTCGGTGGCTGAAGAATAGCTCGGGCTACAACATAGGGAGCTCCATCGACAGTCTCAATACGAAAAGGGAGCTGTAAGTGCACCTGAAAGGCGCTCCCGTCAGACGCCTGGACATGGAGCCGGTCCAGTATGTACGTTGCCAGCGAAGCTCGATGGCGCTCCAGAGCTTCAGCATCAATGCGAGTACCGAGAGCTGTGGAGACGCGTTCCAAAGGGAGTTGCACTTCAGTCTGCACGTCGCGACAGGTGAAATCGAGCATGACCGCTGACTGGTACATGGAATGACCGTAAGCTGCTTCGACTGAAGCTCCAGCGCACAGGAGCGCAAGGGCAAGGAAGCGACGATCCCTTTCCGAGTGAAGTCTGTTTTCGATCCTCATGCGATCAGTAACGAGTGAGTTTTGCGGGGCGCTGGGCGAACGCCCTCGTGATTGGTTTGGCGCAGACAAGTGCGAAGGCTAACAAGGTCAAAACCGCAAACGGGCCAAACCAGACGCGCGCGCCTGAGAAGACGCTTGCATTTTGCCCGCGGACCACGGCGCCTTCCTGAATGAAATTCAATTCGTAGAACGACTGGTCGCGGTTGCGATTCTGCGAAATAATGCGCATATACCGGTCTTGCGGCACCAGGCAGTTTACAAGGTATGCGGAAATCCTGGCTTGGTGGTGGTTCCGCAAAGCGAGCTTGCGATCCCGACCCTCGGCTGGGGGGAGATCCGCACTGAACTCGATCTGGATTTCACCGGTTCCTTCTTTAATCGCTTCAAGGCTTGGAAAATCGACCGACGCCAGTTTCGGTTTCAGAGAAATGCCATCAACGCTGAGTGACAGATCTCGGAGCACCTGCTCCGCATAGGCTCGCTGTTTGTGCTCAGAAATGGTGTCCTCTTTGTCCGCGTTTATCGCCGCGAGGATTGAAGCTGAGACAGCCACGCCCGGGACCAGGCGCATGAACACCTTGACATGGTCCTTCTCGAGTGAAACTAGCGTCGCCTGGAGATACTCGTCGAGCCGGTGGGCAAAAGCAGGAGTGCCGAGCAGGAGCAGAACTAGGGCGATCAGTTTTGCTCTCATTTCGCCGTGAACTTCCGTCCGTAGTCGTTCGTCGGATCGCGATACATGGTATGAACATGCAGGGCGGGGTCGCCGCCTAAGGTCTGAGGAGCATACTCGATCACCAGATGCGGGCCCTGAATCCGGTAATACGCGGTGATGTTACTGCCTGGCTTAACCGTTGTCGGACCGCTCCAGGCAAACCAGGTTTCGTTCAGATCTGCTTTGATTTCCGCCATCCGAGCTTTTGCCGCGCTATCGTCGATGATGTTCGCCCACTCTGATACGACATCGAGCAGCATGGCGCGCTGATGGTCGTTCATGGCGGAAGCTTTGAGACCTTCCGGCTGTATTGTCTTCCCATCCTGGCCGGGCCCCAGCACAAGATCAGCCAGCCGAAAACTCAGGATCGCTTGTTTACGTTGGCTATCGTCAAGAGCTTCGAGCAAAACCACGGCTTTGTCGCTTTCTTTCCCAAGGGGCCGCACAGTTCTTCCGTCCTTTACATAAAGAGCAGGTTGAGCACCGGTCAGAGTGGGGGTGAGAACGCCGCGTTCGCCGGCAATTGTGACGTTGAGCGCCAAATGGTGGCCTCCGAACTGCAGCATCCACGGATCTTTTTCGGAGGGCTTTCCCAAGAACGAGATGTAGTAGAGGTCGCGACCGAACATTGGCCCGTTACCGAAACGGGGCCGAGATGCGCCGGAACCGGATGGCGGCCCGCCGTTTCCAATGGACGGCGGTGGTCCCCCGTTGCTACGGGGCGCCCCATTTCCTCCGGGTCCATTTCCGAAACGCGGAGGGCCCGTATCCGTGGTTTTGTTGACCTCATCGCCCTCCATGATCTGTTGAACCTTCTCAAACCCGCGTTCACTCAATACCGATGCCAACACAGCCAAAGCCGCCGTACGCTGTTCCGTATTCATTTCTTTGAGGCTGATGCCTGCACGCGGAACCATAGCGATCGGGAAGTTCGACCAGCGCGCACGCTGCTTCTCGTCATCGAACGCGAAAACAGCGGCTTGCCGCTGTTTGTCGTCGAGCGTTGAAAGGAATCTATTTGCGGCACTGACGATCCGCGGAGTGGGCAACTGCGCGAGCGCCGTCGTGAGCGGCAGAGATACCAGCGCTAATACTCGGACTCTGTAGAGCAGTCGGGCGTACGGAGCTTTCATTGTGTTTGTCCTTCCAGTTCCTGTGGGCGCGGCCGCGATACCCGGACTTGAGACGCTCAATGCTGACGCATCTTGTCTGGTGACCATTGGAGCAGATGCGGGCTCGTTCTACAAAAGGTACAAGCGACTTCTCTGGCAGTTTTAAGGTGTGTCCAACAACCTGGAACCGTTGCTTGCAGCAAGTGAGCGCTTAGGCGCAAGGTGATCCTACAGTACACCTTCCTCTGCCGTTCTACTGCCTTTCGAGAAGGAGACAGTGGATTTTCGATGATCTCTGTTCGATTGCCGATCAGGCGGTGAGAGTCCGTGAAAGGCTGTCGCCTATTGACTGGGAAAGGCTACCCTGTTGCGCACGGGTGCAGCTTTATCCTGCTGCTTGAATTCGCAGACCACGGACCCCACGCCAAAGGCAATCCTGACGTATTCGGAATCGGCAGATCCCCGCTCAACTCACTAAACGGATCAGACCGAACTCTTCGCTCAAAAGCGATGGGGCCCCGTTGTATTCAAAGAGGCCGCCATTGCTTCCGACACCGAACGCGAGTGCCGTCAGGGCCGCTGATAAGACGGCTGCAGAGAGGGTAATCAGGCTCGAGTGTGCGATGTACTGCCGATTGCGGCAGCTCAGGTATTCTTATCGTCAACTGCGCCCTCGCCGTTAACAAGGCATTGGGAAGATCCCGCAACCGGTCCATCGCGACTCGAGTGCTCGCGAGATCGTGGACAACGACAAGTTGACAGAAGGTGGAACCGAACGAGGCATACCCGGAGGCGTCTTGGCCTGGAGGAAGTTTGCTACTTGCCCGGTACGGGTAGCCAGCCGCGCGTGACGTAGTCGCCGAGAGTGTTGGAGACCATGATGAGGAACCAGATCACGCCGGCGGCGATGATGACGCGAATCAGCTTGGACTCATAGCGACCGTGCATGAAGATTGCGACAACTAACGCTGC
>JBJMGJ010000112.1:0-7005 GCA_045807965.1 Bryobacteraceae bacterium
CCCGTTGCACGTAGCTCATGCGCCACCGGCGCGGGCAATATATTGAGCAGCAGCGCCTCGGTTCTCTCTTCTTCCCGCTTGATTTCGTCTCGTTGTTGCCGTATTTCCTCGGTTCGCTTTTCAATAATGACCTCAAGCTTGCGATTTCTCTCCTTCAGAGCGTGCGTTCGCCACTTAAGGAACAGCATCATCGATCCGAGAAGGATGGGCACATAAATCAAGTAAGCCCAGATCGTGCGGTACCAAGGAGGAAGCACGCGGAAGCCGAAACTGGCCTCTTTGCTGATTCGGCCGTGCAGATCGCGCGCCCGCACCTTCAGCGTGTATTTGCCTTCCCACAGGTTGGTGTATTCCTTGCGAGTTTCCTTGCTCCATTCGGACCAGGCATGGTCCAATCCGTCGAGATGGACCTGAAATTCGGTCCGAGTCTCGTCCTCGAAAGCTGGAGCGCTGTAGTCAAACCGCATTGAATTCTGCTGATGGGGTACTTTGGTTGGAGCCGTGGTCGCAGTGCTAATCGCCTGAGAATTACGAAGCAGCTGAATGGCGCTCAGAAAAGCTTGGAACTCAGGTGCCCGACCCGACGAATTCGAGCCGCTGTAACGAACCAGTCCCCCGCTGGCGCCGGAAGCCCACGCGACCTCATTCGGATCGATAAATAACGCACCAAGTTCCTTGATTCCGGCACGTTCCAGGGGGTGTTCGTCCCAGTTGTAACCTCCTGTGCGAGAAGGCCTGAGTACCCCGTTGTAGGAACGACCGGAAATCCAGATCGAGGCGGCTGAGGTTTCAGCGATTCGGATGACGTCGCGCGAGCCGTCCGCGAACATGTTTCCGAACCGCGTCTCCGCAACCAGATGACCTGATCCCGTGTCGAACCGCCGCAAACCTTTCCCGGTCGCGAAAACAACGTTGCCTCCGATGCGGTAAGCGTAATTCCAGCCGCCAACCGCGCCGCTCTCCAACGGAAACGACTGAATCTTCGCTGGACTGGAACTCAGATTTATACGCAGGATGCTCCTGGGAGTCGTTGCCCAGATCATGCCATCCAGATCTTCGACGACAGAAAGGAAGTCCAGATTATCGGAAGGAACATTGCGTATCTTCTTCCAGCGGCCGCCGTCGGACCTTAGAACCAACATTCCATAGCGGCCAGCGGCATAGTACAGGTGGGGATCGCGAATCGACTGGGCGAGCGCAAAGGTCGTTTGATCGAGAAAGATGACCTCGAGCCCATTCGCACTCAAATTCCAAATGCCATACTGCGACGCGATAAGTAAACCGTCGGGTGTTGAGAGAAGCGAAAGGACTCCGCCTTTGATCCCGCTAACAGGCTCGAAATGCGCCCCAGGGCCAGCGACCAGCTTCGTCAGGCCAGAAAGCGTACCGGCATACAGCGTACCGGCGTGCCGCTGGATGGCCGCAACTGCCTCGTCAACACCTTGCCGATCAGCAAAGCGAGTCAGTGGAAGCTGACTGTCGATATGCGCAATACCAAGATTCAGCGCCAGCCAGACGCTTCCCGCGCGATCGTTATAAATAGCGTTCACGTAGTTGCTTGCAAGGCCAGTTTGCTTATTGATGATCTTCTCGACCCGACCTGCCGGCGTTATAAGAACCAGTCCGCCCTGGATCGTACCAACGGCCAGATCGCCGTTGTTGAGCGGCGAGCAGACGTAGATTTCGGCCTTTTTTAGCAATTCGTCCGCATCGGTAGAGAACTGAACGAACTTGTTCCCTTGCTGGCGGTACAAGGCATTCGGCGTTGCAAGCATCAACGAGCCCGCGAACGAGAAGACTCCGCGAATCTGACGCGGAAACTGTTCGCCGCCCGGAACCGGTTCCAACTTGTCACCGCTCGCCTGGCGTTGGGATCCGCCCGGGATCAACTCCAGGTATCCGCCCGAAATGCGATGCAATCCGGATCCATTGACAAGCACATAAGGCAGATCATCCGCGGTGAAAAGCCGACCAAAACGTGTAGGAGCTTGCCAGATAGCCATCCCTGACTCAGGCGACCACCTGAAGATCCGGGAGGAAGAACCAAAGAACATTCCCGTTCTAGTCGCGCAAATGGTCCAGATGTCTCCGAAGTTGCGATCAGACGCGGGAATCCGATCCAGCAAAGAAACGTACTGTAGAATCCCATTCGCGTTCTCTTTCAGGAATCCGAACTCGTTCTGCCCGCCGACAAAGACTGTTCCGCTGGCATTTACCCCAAGAGAGCGGACGATGGAACCCGGATTTGGAAGCTGGATATGAGTCCATCTTGCGCCGTCATACTCTAAGAGACCTTCTGTGTTGCCGAAGAACATGATGCCCCGGGCATCCTGTACTACTGCCCAGTTCTGCGCATCCGCTCCGTATTCCTCCGGCAGATACTGCTTAAAAAAGAAAGCCCCGGCTTCGGGGCTTACGTCGGCGTAAACTAGACTCGCAGCGAACGTGAAAGCTGCAATAAGGCGTGCTGCTTTGAAAGTAAATCGGAGTGTGTCGAAGTTTTTCCGGGAGGACACGTTATGAGTGAAAGCTAAGCTCGCGAACCTGGAAGACGGTAACCGGGATCTTCCCGACGCTCCAACACCGACGTTCACAAAGGCACAGCCATCAGTTTAGAGTTGTAGTGATTATTATAGGGCCAGACCGCCCGCTTTGAAACAGACAGGCCTGTTGACTCCCTCGCTGAAAGACTTGTTTTGATCGGAATGTTAGTCTAGCGGCCGAGCGTGTGCAACGCCGTGCGACAGATCGAAAGCGACTTCATCCACGAAGCACCAGCCCCATGACTCGCCTGGTTCGACCGAACGCACGATTGGATGGCTTGTTGTGTGGAAGTGCTTAGTAGCATGGCGGTTCTTGGACGAATCACAGCAGCCCACGTGACCGCAGCTGAGGCATATACGGAGATGCACCCAGGAATCGCCGGTTTTGACGCAATCCTCACAGACACGGCGTTTCGCATTGAAATCTTGCGCTTCCGCCAGATGCTCACAATTGTTCATTTCGTTTCTCCTTTCGTCGTTCCCGAAATTGGTAGCCGTACCTGAAAACGAGTGTCGCCCGGTCGAGACTCCGCGCGAACCTCTCCTCTGTGCTTCTCGACAGTGCGATAGACCGCATCAAGTCCAAGCCCCGTTCCCTTTCCAACAGGCTTGGTGGTGAAGAAGGGTTCAAAGATGCGGCCGAGGATCTCTTCCGGAATGCCAGGACCGTCATCCCGAATTTCAACCAGCGCATGGTCGACTTCGTTGGCGGTATGAATCACGATTTCGCCTTTTTGTCCGAGCGCATCCGCCGCGTTATCGATGAGATTGGTCCAGACCTGGTTCAATTCACTGCCATAGGCGGGAATTTTGGGAATAGAGCGATCGTAGTCGCGCCTGATGTTTATTCCGCCACGGAGCTTGTGATTTAACATCACGATCGTGCTCTCAATCCCGTCGTGCACATCGACTTCCTGTTGCGGCATGCGATCCATGTAGGAGTACTCCTTGATAGATCGAACCAACTCGGAGATGCGCGATGTGCTGCTTTCGATTTCAGAAAGCAAGCGCGAGATCGTGAACGCGGCGCTCAAGCGGCGAATGGCGTTCTCCAGCGAAATCCCACCGAACTGGCTCTCCAGATCGTTCAAAGTCTCGACAGTACAGCCTGCGTGGGAGAGATCGGCCGCAATTTGCCAGCTTTCGGAAATGCTCCGGCGTTCGAGCCAGCCGGAGAGTTCCTCTTCAAGATCTCCGCGGTCGAGCGAGTCCATCACCACGACTTCTCGCGAAACCCAGTCACGTTCCATGTCAGCGATACGTATCCGTTGCTCCGCTGTCAGCGCTTCCTTGTCCAGCCCCGCGTTTGCTCCCCTCAGTGCTCGGAAGGCCTCGCGCAGACTCTCCGTCGCCCTTTTGGCCGCGGCGGCGGGATTGTTCAATTCATGGGCAACGCCCGCCGACAACTTCCCGAGCGCCGCCATCTTCTCCATTTGCTGATCATTGAGCGCCTTCGCCCGCACCCGATCAGCAATCATGCCAACGAATCGCGTATTGAGTTGCGGTATTCGCCGCAGCAACTCATCGAACGAACTGGCCGGGAAACTCGCAAGGCAGCTCTGAACGACGGCCCGCAAAGTAGTCGGGAATATTTTCATCCGCGAGTAGGGCAGCATTCCCGTCACTTCTCCGCCGCGGACCGCGTACTTCCGGCCGTCATCAGGACCTACTTCCACGCGGCCAATGAATTCGCCGCTGAGTACAACAGCCATTCGATCGGCCGGTTCCCCTTCACGGATTGCCGCTTCCCCAACGGCATAAACGCGTGGGCTCATCTGCGAGGCCATCCACTCCACGCCGTCTTCCGGTAGATCCTCGAAAACTTTTACGTTCCGCAATGCCCGCACCAAGTCAGACACATTGGCGCAAACAGCTTCAGGGTTGATTATGATGCTGCTCATATTACATCGTCGCTAGATATTGATGAACTAGTTGCACCGCGATGGATCCTTCGCCGACACTGGATGCCACTCGCTTTACAGAGCCGTGCCGCACATCACCCACCGCAAAGATACCCGGCGTGCTGGTTTCCAACAACGCTGGATCTCGATCGGGCGTCCACCCTTGTGGACGTTTACCCTCTTTCATCAATTCCGGGCCTGTTAAAACAAAACCTTTAGAATCGCGCTGAACAAGACCTTCCAACCAATCGGTCCGGGGCTCCGCGCCTATGAATACGAACAAAGAAGATGTCGGCAGCACATCCACGGTTCCGGTCTTAGCACAGGAAACAGAAATTGACTCCAGGCGTTTATCTCCATGAACGGCCACCACCTGGGCTTCGGTCTGGACGTCGATGTTTGGGGTACGTTCAATATCGTCAATAAGGTACTTCGACATCGTCGCAGCCAGCGATTTACCGCGCACGAGCAGAACGACGCGTTTGGCGAAACGAGAGAAGTTCATGGCCGCCTGGCCGGCTGAGTTTGCGCCGCCGATGATGTACACGTCTTCATTTCGGCAGGACAGAGCTTCCGTTGATCCGGCGCCGTAGTATACGCCCGCGCCCTGAAGATTATCAATCCCGGGGACGTTGAGCTTTCGCCACTGCACACCGGTGGCAATCAGCAACGCATGGCATGACACTTCGGAGCCGTCCGCCAGCATGATGCTTCTGTAGGTGCCTTCGCTGCGAACGCCGACGGCTTGCTGCGGAGTCAGGATCTCCGCGCCGAAGCGCCTGGCCTGAGCCACGGCGCGGCGGGTCAGGTCGCCGCCACTCAGCCCGGATGGGAACCCCAGGTAGTTTTCGATTCTCGAACTCAGTCCTGCCTGCCCCCCTGGTGCTTCTCGTTCGATGATCACCGTCTTCAAGCCTTCGGAGGCGCCGTACACCGCTGCCGCCAGACCAGCCGGGCCGCCGCCCACGATTGCGAGGTCAAAAAAGCCCGAATCCGGTCGGCTTCGCAACCCGACTCGACGCGCAATCTCCTCGTGTGTCGGATCGACGAGCTTTGTGTTGTCCGGAAAGACAATCAACGGAAAACGCGCATCGGGCTCCAATTTCGCCAGAATCTGCGCCGCTTCCTTATCCTGAGTCGCCGTGTCAATGTCGATCCATCGATACGGGACGTGATTGCGCGCTAAGAATTCGCGTAAGTCGTATGACTTCGAAGCCCAACGGGTTCCGAAGACGCGGATGCCTTCGAACGGCGGACGGTAAGAAGCCTGCCATTCCTCAAGCAGGTCGTCGAGGACCGGGAATAAATGTTCCTCCGGAGGATCCCAGGGTTTGAGGAGGTAATGGTTCAGCTTGACGTCGTTGATGGCCCGGATCGCGGCGTCCGTATCCGCGTAGGCGGTCAGGAGAACTCTTTTCGAATCCGGGAATAACTTGACGGCCTCCGACAGAAATTGCACGCCGTCCATTTGCGGCATCCGGTGATCCACAACGAACAAAGCGACAGGGTCTCCGCGCCGCGTGAGTTTCTCTAAGAGCGATAGGGCGGCCGACCCGGAGCTCGCGGATAACACTCGGTAGCGGTCACCATAACGGCGAGTTAGGTCCCGTTCTACGCCCTTCAAGACATCGACATCATCGTCAATCGTGAGTACGGCTGGTCTTGGCATGATTCCTCAGTGGAGTGAAGGGCATTATACCGATTGGCGTTCTAAGGAGTACGAAGATCAGAGACCTGGGGGAAAATTTGCGAATCGGTCTTGACACTTCGCTAAGCGCAGCTAGACAATCGGAAACGCCCCTTAGACACGTGAGTAGTGGAGGTAACGTACTCTATCGAGTGGCGTCCTGCGTTTACGCAAAGGAGTTGAATGGCGAAAAAAGTTCTAGTCGTGCTTTCTGGGCACGGGTACTGGGGCGAAGAATTGGTTGGCCCTCTCGAGGCTCTCGATGCCGCGGGCTACGAAGTTGAGTTCGTTACGCCAAAGGGAACTAACCCCGCAGCCCTGCCGCCAAGCATGGACGAGACATATGTCGATCCTCCTCTGGGACGGCCCGTTACGACAAAGGAAATGGCCGACAAGGTCAAGAAGATTGAGAAGTCGGACCGTTTAAGTAAGCCTAAAGATCTTTCCTCCTGGTTCCCCGAACGCCCTTATTTCAGTGCACAGATGTTGGTGCGCGAGTTGGAGCATTACTACAACAAGCGCGACGCGGCCTGGGCCGAACTCGAACCCTATTCGGCGATACTCCTCGTAGGTGGTAGCGGGCCAATCGTTGACATGGTTAACAACCAGCGTATTCACGATCTGATCCTTGGATTCTACAGGGCGGGGAAGCCGATTGCAGCGGAGTGTTATGGAGTCGCCTGTCTTGCTTTCGCGCGCGATATGGAAGACCGGAAAAGCATAATCCGCAACAAGCACGTTACCGGCCACTGTCTGGAATATGACTACAAGGACGGTACGGGATTCCTCGGCACAGACTTCAACAGGGGGCCCCCGCCGTACCCGCTGGAATACATTTTGCGCGATGCTACCGCTCCCGAGGGCGGCTACCACG
>JBJMGJ010000113.1:0-4180 GCA_045807965.1 Bryobacteraceae bacterium
AAGGGAGGCTCGTTCGGGATGACTCTCGGCGACCAAACGCGTGGTTTGCCCTCGGGCGACCTGCTTGTCAAGATCCCGAGCGTAGATATGGTCGGTGGTTACACATTGGATGGCGTCCTCCCTAAGCAGGTAGACTCGACTGTCTCCCACGGAAATCCAGAACAGACCCTGTTCGGAGGTGACGGCAGCCGCGAGGGTTGTGCCTACTCCTTCGATTTGCCGCGCGAGAGCGAGGACTGCGTTGTTAGCAACCTGAAGCGATCGGAGCAGCGCATCAGGGATTGTCTCGGAGGACACCTTTGACTCGTAAGCCTGCAAGAAGGTCTTGGAAGCAGTTTGACTCGCGGCCTTACCGTTTGCAAGACCACCCATTCCGTCGGCCACAACGGCAGCGACGCCCGCGTGCGCCACGAACGCCGCATTCGAGGGATCGGAAAAGCCGAAAGAGTCCTGCTGTTCCGACCGTGCTCCGATGTGTTGCGCGTTACCTGGCAAGAACTTCATCTGCATTGAAGCGCAATCGAAGTTCCGTTTCGCCTAGCAGAAGCGTGTCCTCGTTCTCTAATCGCTGCCGACCTCGGATCGGGACGCCATTGACGTAGGTGTGGTTCTTCGAGTCAAGGTCGTAGAGTATGAGACTGGCCTGCGAGAGTGCGATTTCGCAATGGCGGTTCGAGACTCTTGTGTCTTCGAGCACCAGATCGCAGCCCGTATCGCGGCCGATTACGAGGGGCTTCGTGAGACGCAAATCAAAAACTCGCCCGAGTTCTTTGCCGGCTACAACCGCCAGCGTCAGCCGGATGCCCTTTTCGGACGACCCATAAAGGGGATTGCCACCAGGCGGCAAGGTCGGATCCTGCACCGGAAGGACAACATCCGCACCGCGCTTCACCGGTTTTTTTCGCCGGACGACGTACGCAACTGCAGCAAGCGCAAGCACGGCAATAATGGGAAGCCAGATCATCATGGGATTGAGAGAGGGCTTCGGCACCCGGGTGGATCCCGGCGCAACCCGGACAGCGTTTCTAACCGGAGTTACTTCCATGCTACTCCGCAATGTTTGGGGCGGTCGCGAATAAGTGATCAGCAAGGGATATGAGTTTCCGTCTGCCGCGCATTTTGCACAAGTCAAGTCAACGATGAAAAGGCGGGCTATGACGCCCTGAAGCTCTTGATAAGCCCCGTCGATGGTGGTAGCAGATACCTCTTCGTAGGCACCTCCGGACGACTCCGAAACTTGGCGGAGGACATCCAAGTTACGCCGCCTTTGAGATCTCGGCAAGCGGCTGAACCCAATGACATAAACAGGAATGTGGCTGGTTTGAACCTGCTTGAGAACGTCCGGGAGTTCGACGGCGCTACCTTCGTCCTTTCCGTCACTCAGCAAGATCAGAACACGCAGGACCGGGAAATTCGGGCCACCATCGTGCTGAACATCAATCGCACGCATCATCGCGTCATAAAGGTGCGTGCTCATATCACGAGGAGCAAGGCCAGCCAATGTCGAGCCGAGGGCCTGTTTATCGTTCTGGAAATCGGAAACGATGCTGTACTCATTTCCGAAGCTGCAAATACGTACTCGATCGGCTGGCCGCAGATTTGAGATCCACTTCAACATTGCGCGCTGCATGGCGGCGAAGTCGCCGCCCGAAATGGATTTTGAGACATCGACAAGAAAAATGTAGGCGACACCGTCTCCCGAGTTCGCGAACGGCTTGACGCCAGTGACATCAACCGGTTCGGCGCCGAGCGTCGCCTTGAGATCTGCACTCCGCAAACCGGCTACCGGGTTGCCATTTGCATCCAAAACGTCAATGTAAGCCTGCATGGCAGGGAGCTGCGGAGTGACGTGACGAATCACGAACTGATCCCCACCCGCCGGCAAGAGCAACGGAGCCGCCAAGCAAAACAACACCCGTGCTGTGCTGCAGCTCAGGACCACCGAAAACCTTTGCTGCCAAATTCGCCGCACAAGGGAACAAACAGAAAAGTGCTCTTGCCCAGTTTGATTTCGTCAAAGGGCTTTAACTCTACTGGTCCGAACACGGCGGCACGATTGTGCCAAGCCAGACCCGTGGCGGTTCCCGGTCTTATGTAATAAGCGTTGGCCTCGGGATCATAGGTCAGGACAGCGTGATTTTCGCGAGCGATACTGTCGTCGCCGGAGATGCAAATCCGCATTGTCTCGGACCGTCCGATGCTGTTGTTTTCTGAGTACACGCGGTAATCCTTGCCCTTTACCGGACCGTCAATGCAAACGATCCAGCCCACCGGGGGGTCGAAGTCGAAGCGTGTTTTGAAAAAGCCCTGAGTCAACTCATGAGGCGCATCATGGCCCATCGTTTCCCTGGGCGTATCATGCTCGCCGGGGTTGGCCTTTGCAGCCGTTTTTCCGGGTTCCAGGTCGGAAACTCCACAGTAAGGGCATGCATTACTCTTACTCGGGTCATAGAGATGTCCATTTCTACAACGTACAAGCGCCAATTGAAACCTCCTTGAAGTCGGACTTTACTGGGACGTTTATAGCAATTGTTATGCAAAAGCTGACTCGCTGAGCCAGCCCCGACAAACCCGCGTCATTCGAAGCGTGCGGCGACGAGCCAGATCTCGCACTCGCCTTTTGCGTGAACAGAGACAGTAAGGGTATGGAACTCGTCGAGATCACGATCCGCCGGCAGCTTCTGATCGAACGTGGCATGCCGCAGCTCTTCATCCACGATGGTCGAAGTTTCCCCTTTTTTATCCCGCGCATTCCATCCCGTACGCAATAGCTGAACTCGCAGAGCCTGCTTAGTGGTGCCGGCGATCCGGAACTCGCGGATGTGGCTGGCGCCGGCGGGAACCGCGATACCCATGGTGCCCCTGGCGCCCTTGCTGTCACAATGGGCGAACTCGACATCCATGCTGAAATCTCCTTCGTTACCAGATGCGCCGGGTCCCCAGTTCACCTGTTTGCTCTGTAACTTAGATGGGCGGAATGGCGTACGCACCCACCCCCTGATACCTAGGGTGGATTGCAGTTCGGGCGAAAGTTTACCCCAGGTGACGGATCCGTCGGGAAGTCCGGCCACTTCGGGTTTAAGCGATTCGAGCAAGTCCGGCGACAGCTTCGATCGTGTAACAGCGCCGTCGGTGAGGTGTACTGTGCTTACACTCGAATGGGCGATCAGCGATCCGGCCGAGCGCCGGCCCGAGTGATCGATTTGCGTGATATCGCCTTCCGAGTTGAGATGAGCAGTGCCGAGGAGCACTCCGCCGGCGACTTTCTCCTGTTCGTGAACGAGGCTCACCTCGGCGAACTCGGTAACCCGGTTATAGCCTTCAACTTCCGTTCCGACAAGGTCCCCATTATCGAAACGTTCTTCATAAGTGAGGATGACGTGCGCCTGGGACTGATGTTCACTCAATCTCAGCTCCCGGCTGACCTGGCGATCGAGGACTAACTCGCGACCTTCGCGATCCAACGCACCGCCTGGCTGAACCGTAATCTCGCGGTTACCCGTTTTACTTACCTGCAGTCCATCGATGATGCCCCAGGTGTGCAGCCGGCGTTGGTGCAGCCGACGCATGCCGATGTGATAGTGCTGCTCTTCGCGGAAATCGCGTTCATCCAGAAATTGATGATTGAAATAGTTCAGGCGCTTAGTGGACATCGCTTACCTCCCTGACTCAGTCCGCAACTCACTTTGCTCTGCCAACACGGTGTCTACGCCCACCGTGGAATGACTTCCGACGCGGAATCGGGGAAACGTCACCAGAAGCTCGTATCGCGTGTACGCGGGCTTTTCCAGCTCGATCACCTCTCTTGCAAGACGTGATTGTTGTTCAAGGAAGCGCGGGTCGCGCCGCGAAAAAGCGAGCGTTACGCGGAAGGCGAAAGGCGGACCGCCGCCTAGGAACGTGTTCTCTGCCACGGTGGAGAATTTTGCTATCTGTAAACCAGGCAATTCGATATCCGAAACTAACGGCAGAGCATCCAGGGTCAGACGCAAGATCCGCTCCAGGTAAGCCCGCGTGCCACGAATCCGGTACAGCATTCCCATTTCACTGAGGAGCCTGCGCCGTCTTGCCACCGGAAGTTCGGCCCGAAGATGAAACCCGAGCCAGCCGCCCAGCCAACTGAGGAACTCTTCAGGTGTCTCGGCCGGGTCAAACAGGGACGGAATCTTCGCCACCTGCT
>JBJMGJ010000114.1:0-12160 GCA_045807965.1 Bryobacteraceae bacterium
TGGGATTGAGGTCCGTGCGCTTCGAAGGTTATCATCTTTGACCCTGGAACGCTGACGAGGTTTGGTGGGGACGTAGACATCTCAGGTGGCGTCGTGCTCAGTTCTGGCAATCGCCTCGTCAATGTCACTACGACCGTGGCTAACCTCATTGGCATCAGGCTCAATCGATGGGAACCAATACGGTAGCCGGCTCAGCGTGCCAGGCTCCGCGGACAACCTCCTCCAGGCAAATAAAGCCCATAATAATGCTGTATTCGACCTAGATGACGACAATCCCAACCAGCCTAGTATCCACTGGGCAAAGGCGAGGGGCGCGAGGCGCCCCAAATGAAGGAACCGGATCGGCTCTCGACCCAAATGGCCCATCTTGTTGGGAGTTGATCCGGGCCAAGGAACCATTGCCACGCGCTCACCAGCAGAATCAAAAGAGCAACTCTTCTCTCACGGTGTATGACAAGCTAGGTCAAACCGATGAACACTGAGAAATCGAGACAACTGGCCAAGGCGGGGCTACTGCTGCTCTTGGCAATGACCCAGTCTGCCTGCGTGGCGGTGGGCTACCGGGCTGGAGGTGGCTGGTTTATCTGGCCCGGAGGTTTGGGTCTGCTTGCCATCATTCTGCTGCTTTATTTCCTATTTGGACGAGGCCGATAACGACATCCGGTTGGCGTGCCCCCGGGTGGCGCGATGACGTCCAAACAGCCCGTGAGCCCGATGTATAGTTTCGGATTTGGCCGACTTTGATCCTTGGATTCGGCCGCTTATCAGCCTGATTGGACTCTCTGGCTCGTTGGCATACGCGCTCGCTCAGATCCGTTCGGGTATCGGTCGATCGGCCATTCTGTTGCGCGATTTTCTCCTCGATACCAAAGTGTCCGCTGAGACGGGGATCCCCGATCTGATCGCCTTACGTATGTCGCTAGGCAATGTGGAAAGTTCCCTGGACAAGAACGGCGGATCCATCTCAGCTGAGCTTGAGGTCCCAAGCGACTGACGGTGCAAGCTCCTGCGTTCGAAGCTTGAATTAGCCATGGACTTACGGCTTGCCACGATTGACCGGGTTCCAGTCACCCGGGAAGGGCGGTCCCCGTTTCACCACCTCTCCGAGCCTCAAAGACTGTGCGTCTACCGGATCATTCAGAAGGCTTTAAACAACTCAGCCAAATATAGTGGAGCAGCGAGTGTGGAGGTTGTACTTACATCCGAGCCCAACTCTGTTGCAGCAAGTATCAGGAACCATAGCCACGGATTCGATACAGCAGGCGAGGCCGCGAGACTCGGCCGCACGCTGGCGATCGATTCGTCCGCGAGCGGAGGCGGGCGCAACACGGCCGAGCTACCGGTGGTGGCGGTGTGATTCCAGGCACAAGGATTCGTATCCTGATTGCAGATGATCACGGCATAGTCCGCCAGGGGCTTCGCTCGGTACTTTCAAGAGATCCTCTATTTGAAATCGTCGGCGAGGCCGCGGATGGGCTCGAAACCGTAACTCTCGCCGGGGAAACCTCGCCCGACGTACTCATCATCGACATTGCCATGCCGGAGCTCAACGGCATCGAAGCAGCTTCCCGGATCTCAAAGCAGCATCCCGAGATCAGGATCATTATGTTGAGCATGCATTCAGACGAAACATACGTCTTACGTGCCTTGAACGCCGGAGCGAAAGGTTATCTTCTGAAAGATTCCGCCGAGGTCGACCTGGTTCGTGCTGTTCATGCGGTCTATCGAGGCAAACCATTCTTCAGCCCAGACATCGCGCAAGTGCTCCTTGAGGATTACATGCGCACCTTGCAGCAGAAGAATCTTCAGGACTCATACGACTTGCTGACGGACCGGGAAAAGCAAGTGCTTCGACTACTCGCGCACGGAAAAACGAACAAAGAAGCGGCGGCTTCTCTCGACGTTAGTCCCAACACCATAGAAACGCACCGAAATAGCCTTATGAAGAAGCTGAACCTGCATAACACGGCTGAAATCGTTCTTTATGCCGTACGCAAGAAGATCGTGACCTCGTAAGGTAAGCACGGCCGGCAACGCCGGCTCAGAACTAATGCAAAGTTGATACAAAATTAGGGTGTTTGCCCGAGAGCGCTGCGTGAGAATCGCTCCTAGACTTAAAGAGCAGGTAGGTGGAGGTATATGTGTCGACTCTTAAAAGCGTAAACAAAATTTTCCTGGCGCTTGTGACGGCAGCGGGCCTCAGCGCGGCAAGCACCGACTTCACAGGTCATTGGCAGATCGATCAGGCGAAGAGCAAGCCCGGCCCGGAACCCACGGTTTCCCTCGACGTGCAACAGCAAGGCAACACCGTCACGTTCGTCAGGCAGTACCAGGATCACGATGGCAAGTCGGCCACGGCACGGTTTACGTGCGCGGTAGGAAGTAGTACATGCGACTTCGACGAGAACGGCCACAAGGCCAAGGTCTCTATTTGGTTCAACGGGCCGGAACTCGTCATTCTGAAGACCGATGGCGAGAAACATGATGACACGGTGGAATGGCACATGAAGCTTAGCGAGAACGGAAAAACGCTGACCATCAATCGCGAGATCATAGCGCCAAACGATGACAAGGAAAGTCTGGTGTTCAACAAGTCAGAGTCAGTGGCATCGCGTTAGATCTGATGACTCAGACGCGATCTGACAAAAGCATTAAGCCACAGACGTCGGGCGCGGACGAGCCGTTCTGTAACTGTTCCTACGAAAGAGCAGAGCTTTTTGCGAAAGGCTACGCTGTAGAATTCATCCTTTTATGGCGAAATGGAACCATTCATATGCCGTTGCTTGCGGAGACTTAGCTCGCGTTCGACTCTGATTATTGATCGGCGTTCATCGCATCCTTACACGTTAGAAGCAATAGCTATCAGTCGGTGATTCGCGCGCGCAAGTTGGCCAGAAGCTGGTCGATCTTGTCAGCCTTCGCCATTTCCTCGAGACGGAGCGTCTCGTCCGAATCGAGCAGCGCCCGACTGCCGTGCGCCCGGCCTTCCGCTTCGGTTACTCGCGAAGCCATGCGCGACAAGGTCGAGCTAGAAGCTTCCGCTCCATCCACAGTTGCGGCCCGCTGAGCCGTTCGAGCGCGACGATAGCGAGCGAGCAGAATCTCCGCCTGTGACCGGGTTTCAGCTAACTTTGTCTCGAGCTGCCGCAGCGCGGTCTTCAACGCTTCAACCTGCCGAGTTTGGTCCTCCAACTGTTGACTAAAGCTTCGAACCGCCGACTCAAACGGAATCGATCGCTCGAGAGCCACACGCGCCAGATCCTCCTCGCCTTTCACAAGAGCAAGTTCCGCCTTGCGCATCCATTCCGTGTGTGAAGCAACATTCTCGGTCTTCTTTCGTTCGAGCACATGCCAGTCAGCAATCGCGATCGCCACCTGCGTCTTCACCTGCATACGCTGATTCTCCATGTCGAGGAGAAGCTGCTTCAGCAGCTTCTCCGGATTCTCGGCTTTATCGACCAAATCGTTGAGATTGGCCCTGATTAGTTTGCTAACACGGTCGAGTAATGCCATAGGTTCCTCTTACATCCGACTTACTGTTTGGGTTCACTTGCTTTTCCGTTCGTCTTATCGCCGATGACTCTCACTTTGTTGAAGAGCTCCGACATTTTCATACCTGATAGCGTTTCGAACAGGGCGGGCACCTGGGCGGCCATTTGAGCCATATCGCCGGTGATCTTGTTCATTCCGGCTGAATGACCGTCGCCGGTCGAAACAATAGTGATCTTGTCGATGTTCTGGAGCGGCGATGCGAGCGCCTTCGCGATGTCCGGCAAGCCCGTGATCAATTTATCCACAACGGCAGCCTGGTTCCATTCCTGGTAGGCTTCCGCCTTGACATTCATGGCCTTCGCTTCGGCCTCGCCTTTCTTGGCGATGATTTCCGCATCTGCTTCACCTTGTAAACGGGTGGCGGCGGCACGACCTTCGGCCTCGACTGTGGCGCGGTGGCGCTCCGCTTCGGCGGTCATCTCAATGCGTTTGCGTTCTACTTCCGCTCGCTTCAAGACTGTTGCAATCAGCTCTTTCTCGTGCCGCAAGATTTCGGCTTCCTGTACCTTTACTTCGGCTTCCTTTTCGGCCTGGCGAACCTTCACGGCCTCGGCAACCACCTGCTGCTGCATAATGTTCGCCTGAATGTCGTAGGCCTTGTCAGCTTGCGCCTGTTGGCGCTTCACTGTTTCAACGAATTGAGCGCGTTTGATTTCCAGGTCGCGCTGCGCTTCCGCCTGCGCGGCTTGAGAAATCGCCTCGGCCAATACGCGTTCCTGGTCCGCCTGGGCCCTCGCGACAGCCGATTCCCGGGCGGCAGCCGCTCGTTTGATGGCAATGTCTCTGTCGGCTTCCGCGGCGGCTACTTCGGCATCGCGCTTGATGCGCGCGATATCCGGTCGTCCCATGTTGGTGATGTAGTCATTCTTATCGCGAACCTCCTTGATGGTGAAGGACACGACTTCGAGGCCCATCTTGCTGAGGTCTTCCGCGCATGTACCGCGCATGCGATCGCCGACCATTTCAGGCTCCTTGACGATCTGCTCGACCGAAAGCTGACCGATAATGCCACGAAGATGTCCTTCCATCACAAGCCGGATCAGACCTTCGCGCTCACTGTCGCTTTTGGTGAGAAATTGCTCGGCCGCAGTCTTGATCGACTCCGGATCACTTCTCACCTTGATCTGGGCTACCGCTTCCACGGTGACGGCGACACCCTGTTTCGTATAGAGATCCTGCTGGGGCGCCACATCAAACGACATAAGCTGGAGCGAAAGCAGACGGCTGGTTTCGACCATGGGCACGATCACGGTGCCGCCGCCCTTCACGATTCGCGTACCGCGCATCCCGTAAACAATGATGGCTTCGTGAGGCCCTGCTTTCCGATACAACCGGGCGATAGCGGCAGTAACTGCAAGCATAGCTACCACCGCAAGGCCGGCGATGACGAACACATCCTGAGACATAAACGTCTAACTCTCTTCTTTCTGAGGAAACAGCCGCGGAACAGATCTGTCCGGCGGCTGATCAGCCACGGGTCATTGGCGCATCCTCCGCGCCCAGACCCCGATCTCGTTCATTGAAGGCGGCGGGCTGATCGCCGGCGGTGAGGGCATCCCACGTACGTACGTAGGCAATGCCATTCTTGAAACTGGTGACGACGACTTCCTGACCTCGCTCGATCATGCCGCCGTTTTCGCTTCGCACGTAGGCAAGCTGGCGGCCGCCGTCACGCGTGAAGGTCATCTCGCCCGTTCCTCCCGACCGGACGGGACTCGAAATTCGACCCAGGACGCCGATCATGTCGTAGTCCGCGGGATGCATGGCGAACTCTCTTCCGTGCAGAAATCGCATAACAAAGGCCAGCGCCGCGCCTGCGAGCACACCGACAAAACCGGAAACGAGCAAAACGAGCCAGATGCTCAAACCTGTGTGGCGAGTCATCAAATAGCCGCAGCCACCCGTCCAGGCGAGGAAGATGGCAAGTGTATGCAGATTGAGAAAATGCGGTGACCAGTTGTTCGCTTGCATCGAAGCCGGTCCGCGTTTCCCGCCCCCGGAATGCCCGCCGTGTGACGAGTGAGAGTGGAAGTGAAATCCGTGGCTCGCGCCAGCGTGGTGGCCGCCCGAGTGAAATCCGCCCAAGACAACAGCAGCCAGGCTCCACAGGAGTCCGAACACGAAGCAACCGAGGAATATATCTGTCATGTTCATCGCCGTCCACTCTCCTTCTCTTCCCCGCGATCGTTGGCCGTACCGAGCGCATCAGAGAGCCTATCGACTAGCTGGGGTGTTTGCAAGATGTGATGGAGCAACAGCAAGCATTTTCGCGAATCCTCGTGTTTTGCTAACGCAAGAAGCGCAGCCGAGATCGGCGCGTCCGTTCGAAACCGTTCCGCGCCATTGATCAGCCAGATGTCGAGCTGATCTTCATCGAGGCGCAGATCAGTCAAGAGTTCGGTGTGATAGCCATCGGGATCGTCCACCAGGAAACCAGGATGGACTTTGAAGAAGCGCGCCAGCAACAGGCGGCTCGAATTGGTCAGGTGCTTTCGCTTTCCGCTTTCAATTTGCGAAAGATAGGGCTGACTGATTTTGCCTTTCAGCTCCTTCGTAAAGGCACGCACAATCTCGCCCTGGGTCATGTCGCGGCCCAGTCCGCGCACTTGGCCCTCAACTGTTCGCAAGTAGCGAAATTTCTCGGCGAGGGTCATATAGCAATCTGCAATAAATATATCGCAAATTGCAATCTGAAGCAAATATCGTCTGAGCACTACGAGTACCATGGCTCGACTGCGATTTGAACAGAAAGGGAACTAATAGCTTTAGGAGCGGGGGTTAGGCGAATACTTAGCCTGCGGGGTTGAAATGGGGGCGGAAGAACAGAACCGGAATGGCAATGACGATGTGGGCGGCGGCTGTTTTGCTTGTGGCGTTCCTCGCTTCGCTATTGATGGCTCGCCACGGGCGGCGTGTCCATGACAGGGCGGCGATGGCGCCGGCAGTTCGACACAGCCGCCACCGAACTCACGATTAACGGCCTTTCAGGAGTGCACGCGTCTTACCTGGCCATGGGCGGCCACGATTTTCTGTTGGGAGACGGACGCCTGCAATACGGTCCGGAATACATTTCCGAAAGCTACTATTCGGCCAGGCTGTTCCGCGGGTTTTCGCGACTTTGGATTACCAGCACGTAAACAATCCTGCTTACAACCGGGATCGGGGCCCGGTATAAATCTACTCCCTCCGTCTTCATTGCGAATCAGGCAAAGAGAGCTTCGGATTCAAATGATGACGGAAGCGTGCTCGCATTATCTTGCAACGCGGAAGCCGCAGACGGTCGAGTTTCCGGCGTGGGCCGGATTCCTTGAGTGATGACGGTGGCGGCATCGGCCGCGCGGGGTCCTGTAACCGACTTACCCGGACTAGCCGCCTGTAATCTGGCTCGAGGTGCTAAGACTCGATGACCCGGCAACGCCCGAAGACCTTTGCCCCTGAGGGCACGGCTTACTTGAGCTCATTACCGGAGCAGAACGCTCTCCCGGTCCGAGATGTTTGGCCAATTCATGGCGGATCTCGGCAGTGACCGTCTGGGATTGTTTGCTCATCAATTGTTGCCGCCAGAACGCGTACGTTTCGTCCTGGAGCTTGTACCTTCCCGGCCCGGCCGGTTCTCCCAGATCGTAATTGATGTTCGTGAGGTGGAGCGTTCGCGTTCGAACCAGCTCTACTTGCGAACCATAGTCCGCGAGCGACCTATTGAAACTCTGCGCGAAGAGTTTCTCCACTTCCGGAGTAGGCATCTTGAACCGCAGGACTCTCAGCGGACCGACTGGCGGAATCAACTTCAGAACGACTGCCGCAATCCGGTCGGGAAGGGTCGGGTGGTCATATTCCGCCCCCCACTGCCGCTCGTATCTAGAACGGTTCATCACATACACGAATTGTTTCCGCGTCAGACCCGGGTTGGCGGTTTGAATATCGTGCTCACGTTCCGCCCACGCGATTCGCGTGGCCATAGGGATCGTTTTGCTCACGGCGCGGCGATAGCTGCCAATGCTTTTATCGAGATTGGGGAACAGATCGGCTAGCCGAAGTCCATAGGTTTTGACGAACGCTCTGTCCAATAGCCCGGCACATACGCCGAAGCCGATAAAATCGTGATAAGCCTCCCCTGCGAAGTTTCCTTTCGCCACTTCGAGCACGTCAAAACCAAACTCGGTTTTCAGATGCGCTGACGGATCGTCTTCGTAAGTAACGCTTGGGCCGAATTTACGTCCCAACCGGGGATATAATTTCTCCTCTCCCGGGTTGGTTGCGAAGCGATGCACATCGCTGTCTGACGCATGATGGGAGAGAGCACCCAAGGCAAAAGCAACTTCATTCAGATCTTTCGCCTCCTCAAGTAAGGCCTGGACGAAATCGCCCGTTCTAATGTAGTGAGTCAGGTCGCTGAAATGCTTGTTGCCGTGAGGATAGTAGCCGAGATCCTGGATGATGGCCCCGCCGTAGCTGTAACCATGAGCTGCTCTGAGTCCGGCCTTCGAAGCTGCGGGAAATCGCGCTCGGAGGAGAGGTTCGATTTTCGTTGACCAGGCGGCGTCGACGATTGCTTCATGAGACAGGACCGAACACGCGGAGGAAAGTTCGGCCGTTCCGGTTATGACTAAAGCGAGAATGAAAAGCTTCACCGACGTCTCCGAATTCCCCAGGGTGCGGAAGGTATGGTGATGGACAGAGACTTGACCACCCCGTAGCACCCAGATTGTCCGGACATCGCATGCACGTTTTCCTCAGGAGGCGAAGAGGAACTGTCCGGCTCGAAGGCATCATCTCACTCGTCTGTGTGACTTGTCGTGTCCGTTCTGTACCAAGACTTCTGGTAGTAGAACGGAGTAGCCGGACGTCGAGGGCCTTACAGTATGTCGGTCTCGGGAAGCAGCACTAACGTCCGAAACCAAAGTAGAAGTAAGAACCGGGATTGTTGTTGCGATAGTAGCGATTGTTCCACGTCTGGCGATCACGCCACTGCTGCTCTCGCCATTCGCGTCGGCGCCAGTCGCGCTCGCGCCGCTCCTCGGCACGCCGGTCTCCCTCTCTCCAACCCTGGGCTCGAGGATCGAAATCCCCGCGTTGCCCACGCCCTGTGCTCCAGGCTCGATCATTCTGGTAATAGCGATTCTGAGAACCGTAATACCCGTCCTGAGCCGATGCAGGTTGCGATACTCCGATCCCCAGCCCGGCCAATATGAAGCCAAGAAGTGCAACTCGTTTAACCATGTCAATCTTCCCCTTCGTGGGAAGGCCCACTTCCCTTCCCACTAATTGGATGGCTTGACAAAGAGTACGGTTCCGACACGCAGCTCCATGGAGCATTAATCTCCATTCATAGGCGCACCGGTTTAGGCAAGTGCGGCAGCGGTGATTCGCCTGACTCGCAGCTTGCCTGACCGATATCAGAAGTTGAGCTTGAGTGCCAGTTGTAGTTGCCGCGGCGTGTTGGTCTGAATGCCCGAGCCGACCGGCTGCCCAAACTGCTGGCTTTGCAGCAGCGTGGATCCGGTTCCGAACCGCACCCGGTTAAATGCGTTAAACGCTTCGGCCCGAAACTCGACCCTAATTCGCTCATGAATCGGGAAAACGCGCGTCAGCGAGATGTTCTCGTTCAAGTTTGCGAAATTGCGCACCTTCGGGTTGAAGCGAGTCATGTTGCCAATACCAAGACCTTGATCCGCCAGCGAATTGTTCGGATTTGCCAGGTCGCCCTGATACGGGAACGGCCCGGAAGATGCGCCGCTTCTCATCTGGGCGGCGGTTTGATACGGCACGAAGAAAAACGGCTGGTTCGGCTGGAAGTCGAATGAGTTCGGCTGCCATCCATCCAACGAATTGACGTAGGGTGCGGAACGGCCCGCGGCGCCCGAAGCGTAGATGGGTAGCGTCAGACTCGAGCTGATTCCAACCGGTGTGCCGCTATCGTAGACACTGATTGCGGCGACACGCCAGTTGCCAACGAACCATGACGCCGGACCCGACCTTAGCCATTTCTCTCCCCTACCGAAGGGCAGCTGGTAGCTGGCCGAGAACTTGAAGTCGTGTGTAATGTCGTAGGCCCCGATCGATTTCTCCAGCCCACGGTTGTATTGGTCGGCAGCAGCGCTGGTGCCCCAAGCGTTATCGGCGTCGGTCAACAGCTTCGAGAAGACGTAGGAAGTCTGCAGCACGAGACCCGCTCCATAGCGTTTTTGCAATTTCACCTGGAGAGCGTTATAGGTCGAATGTCCGCTGTGATCACCCTGGCCGGAATAGGTGTCGATGTTTGTGTACTGTGGATACGCTCTCAGCGCCTGCGCGACGGTGGCTCGTGAGCCCCAGAGCGCCGAGAATTGGGGGAACGGCGCCGTGATTCCATACTGATTGGCCAACGGGGAGCCGACCAGGCTATTCAGCACGTTGATGCTGTTCACGGTGGAACCAAACATTGTCAGGTCCGAGCCGGGCAGCGAATTGTATTGCAGCAAGCGCGCCTGCAGATGCTCACCCATGACACCGACGTAGCCTACGTCCAGAATGAAGGAGTTGCTCAACTGTCGCTGAATGGAGAAGTTGAAGTTGTTATAAGCCGGCAGCTTCGTTGTCTCCTGCCCCTGAAACCAGGAAATATTGCTTCCGTTCGAAACCGACGGATCGATGAACGGCGGTGCAGTCCATGGTGGAATGCCCCCATCGAGCGTAAAGGTCGGGAGTATTCCGTTCGAGGTGTTGTTGAAATTCTGAGTGAGAGTGAACCCCTGGTTGTGAGTAGAGCCACTCACGGCTTGGAGTGCACCGAAGGAACGGGCGTAAGAGGCGCGAATGACAGTTTTCTGGTCATAGGAATAGGCCAAACCGATGTGCGGGCCAAACCCCGACGGCCACATGGAAGAAAAGCGACGGCTTCCTATGCGGCCCTCTCCCGTGCCGGCGAAAAGAACCGCGCCGGCGATGTTGTTTGCCCCTGGATTCGGCGTGTTTGGAGAAAAATCACTCCATTTGTCATCCAGTCCGGTGGGGGGAAGATTGCCATCCCAGCGCAATCCGAGATTGAGCACCAGTTTGCGATTCACGCGCCAGTCATCCTGAGCGAAACCGGCAAAGTAATAGAACTGCTGTCCGATAAATCGGACGGTGTCGATCTGCGCGTTGTCGGCATAGCCGAGAAGGAACGAAGCGAATGAGTTGCCTCCGGCGTTGGGATTAGACCCACCCGGAACACCCGTTTGCTGATAACTGAACCCCACGCATCCGGCTTCGCACTGGCGACCGAAGCCATTGTAATGAGTAAGTTGGTAAGTGCCGCCGAACTTCATCGTGTGATTGCCTTTCACCCAAGTGAAGTCGTCGTTGTAGCCATAGACCGTGTTTTCCGAACCGTTATCGGCCGGACCACCCCAGGTGCTGTATGTGCTGCTTGCCCCGTTGAAAAGAGTAGCGAGGTTTTCATCGCAATTGGGCACGTTGGGGATACAAAACTGGTCTTTCCAGTGCGTGCCACTTAGCTGCTGCGGAGGCTGATGGTCCTCGCGCCAGTTATTGCCACCGGCGTAGAAATGGTTCAGTTTGGTCGGGCTCAAGGTCCAGTCCCATTGGAATCGAATCACGTCCGAGGCGTAGACGGCATTGTTATAGGTCGTGTAATTTCCGGGTAATGTCGGGCAGCCATCCGCGCCACAATTCTGGTTCTCGCGATCCCATCCGTAGTAACCCGAAATCCGGTGCTTGTCGTTGAAGAGATGATCGCCTTTGATGCTCGCCTTGTTTACGGGAAATACGTTCGTGCCAGTGTTTTCGTAATAATTGCCCTGAATGTAAGCGACGGTTCCCGGACGCGCACCATTGTTGCCCACAAGAGGCGGGCCGCCACCCTGAAACGCTTTGAGCGCCTGCAGGGCCTGCCCGCTGAACGCCATTGCGGGGATTACATTGCCCGGGAACTGCGAACGTGTCCAGGTTCCGTTCTGGTTCCGGACCTGGGTTCGAGGATCGAAGATTGGTATCTGCGCGCCGGCTGCCGTGACCCAATTCGCGAAGTTGCCGTTATACATCTCCGCCGTCGGAACTGTGAACGTCTGCCCGTTGGCGCCCGCGCGATTGCGGAATCCTTCGTAGGAGAAGAAGAAAAACGTTTTATTCTTGCCGTTATAGAGCTTCGGGATCCAAACGGGTCCGCCGAACGTCGCGCCGAAATCGTTCTGCTTGTAAATCGAGTTCGGAATACCGGCAAGATTGTTATAGAAGTAATTCGCGTCGAGAGCATTGTTGCGCAGGAACCAGTAGACGTTCCCATGGAACTGGTTTGTACCCGATTTTGAGGCGAACGTGATGTTTCCCGCGCCGTGCGAGAACTCGGCTTTGTATCCCGCCGAATCGACCGCGAACTGATCAATCGCTTCGACAGAAGGGGTATTCGATGCAATCCAGTTCGTCTGGAGCGCTCGGGTGGTATTGGCCGAGACGCCGTCGAGAGATGTGCCGTACGCCGAAGCCTGACCTCCGCCGATCATGAAACCCTGGACACCGCCGACGCTCTTCGCATCGGGGGTTATGGCCGCCAGATTGAAAGGAGTGCGGACACTTCCAGCCACTTCAAGCTGCGGGTGGAGAGCGTCGACATGGAGCTCAACACCAA
>JBJMGJ010000115.1:0-7515 GCA_045807965.1 Bryobacteraceae bacterium
CCAGTACGTAGCGCAGGACGACAACGTGGTGGTAATTGGACAGTACAGCGGTGTCGTCAACTCAACCGGCAAAACAATCGATGTCCCCGTTGTCTTCACGTTTGAGGTGCGCGGCGGGAGCGTCAAACGGCATATGGTGATTACCGATACTGCTGCCCAGGCGGCGAGCTATACTGCGTCCTCATCCACAGCAGCATCGTAAAATTGCACGGGCGCGGGCAGCAATTCCTGCAGGGCACGTCCTAACTCGTTGTGTGCCCCTGCTGAATCGGGAAACCGCACAAGAGTCTCGCGGGCGAACGCTCGACGGCTAGCGTAAGTCAATGTATAGCTGGCATGAACGCCCAGTACATCCCATCACTGCGATGCCGGGCTTTGAGACATGCTCTCTCGTTCGGGGGATTGCCACGGATCAGGTAAAATAGATCGCTGAGAATAGATCTATTATCTGCGAAGTAAGAGTGCGAGAGAGCAAGCAGACTCGTATCCACAGCCGATGCGTCGACTGTATCGATACCAGGAATGACCAATAGGTTAGGCTCACCCTCTCCAGCCCTGGGATAGCCCTGTAGAACTTCGGAAGCCCTCAGCGCCCCATCTTTTGATGATGCATATAAAGTTACGTGTTCAGCGCTCTGCTTTAGTTCAGCAGCTACAGACCGGAACTCACCAGCGTCGATCTCAGGAGCGATCAAAGCGATTTGACGAACGTGAGATGCAGAGTGCTCCTTTACTTGCGACGCCAGCGCTCCAGTGACAACTCTCGCCCCCATACTGTGGGCGACAACATAGATGCTCGAAACTCCCGTTTCGGAAGCGAGCTTAGCTAAAAATTCAGTGAAACGCGGAGTACTCAGCTGCGCATTCCTGGAGTCTTTGTTATAGCTGACCAACCCCACGCGACCCTGCGAAGGCCAGCTATACATAATGGCAGCACCCTCAAATCCGAGATCGTACGCAAGCTGGGCCGTTCTTCTTGCCGCAGTCTGGAAATCGGTATTGAACCCGTGGACAAAAACGAACGCCTCCCGCTTTTTGAAGCGCCGCACGTGGGCGGAAACATCCCTCAGGAACGAGCTAATTCTCTCGGGCTCTATCCCTATGATTGCGATGTGCTTCCCGGGGTCTTCGCGAAAGTCTAATCGTAGGATGCTTGGCCCCTCTAGCTCACCCATCCGATGTGCGCGCGGGATGCTCACCCTGCAAATGCCGAATTGCAATTGATCGCCTGGTTCGGTGCCGAAAGTGACCTGTGTTGCCGCCTCACCCCGTAGAGCAACCCGATCGGTGGCGTAGAAAATCTTCATCACGGCAAAACTGGGTCGAGTTCCGTCGTTGAGCTCTCGACCTTGTGGTGATACTCGAACTACGTACGACCCGGCGGCATCGCTAACGTTCCGAAGGATGACGTAATATTTGCCATCCGGGAGTTGCCAGGAAAACGAAGTTTCATCTATGTCGGTATCCGATTTGGCTGCCAGTTCACGGGTAATCTCCTCATAAACGAATACTTCCACGCGTAACTCTCGCGTTCCATCTGCACTGACGTCAATCGAGCCGCCTCTTAGAACTTCCACAGTGCGCGTACGCAGTTCTGCACGAGGTTCGATTGCCCCCTGGATCCTCTGGCTATTCTGGCCCAGAATGTGAGCGCCGCTTGCCAAGAATACAAGCGCTAAGGAGAGGGAGATGGTCGCTGGCCGCATGATGGTTCCTCCAAGACAGACCACTTAGCCGATTACTTAATCGTTTTATCTGAAAGGATACGGCTGATATTAGCAGATACATTGACGAGATGGAGACGGAATGGCCGCTATACCAGCTCCGGATACGGCCAAACGCGAAAACACACTGCGAACTCGGCTCAGTAGATTCGCGCAAGCGATGGGTGTAGAATTAGGACCCATAATTGCCAAATCTGGAGGAAGTTCGTCTCACGACGGACTTGTGTTCGAGCTGCCATATGAAATTTCGGCTCTGTTTCGTTGTTCAACTCGCTCTATATGCCGCGTTGCCAGCGCTCGGCCAGCAAAACGGAAGATTCTCCGAGCTGAAAAACCAAGGCTTTGGGCTTTTTCAACGTGGTAAGTATCTCGAACTTGCTGGAAAGATGGAAGAGATTTGGGAACAGGATCATTCTGATCCGAAAGTTGCTGAGTACCTGGCAATCGGATACGTTTATGGCGAGCATAACCCCGCAAAAGCCAAGCCGCTTATGGAGCAGGCCATTGCCGGTGGAGGGCAGGCGACTTTCTTGGTGTCTCATTCGCACGAGCACCTTGCCGCCTTGCAAGGCGACCCAATGAATCAATTCTGCACTGGTCGCATATCAGTATCGCCGGGGAAGCTAGTGTTTGTTTCCGATTCGGGCGAGCATTCGGTCAGTCTCACCCCCGCCGAGCTGAAGGATTTCCGGGTGGGATCCGGAGCTCCGGGACGCATACATATCAAGTCAGGCGGTAAGAGTTATGTTTTTCAGGTCAAGAGTCAGACTCGGGACGAGGCTGTCCTATTACGGCGAATCGCTGAAGAGAACCTGAAACGTTGAAAGTTGAGTGAGGAAAGTGTAAGGAGAGGAAAATCGATGTATTTCCGGCCATTCTTAAACGTATGGACAGTGCTCATGATTTCGGGAACATTGCCTATATACGGGCAGTTCCATATTCCTGGAAAGGACAAGGACAAAGACAAGACCGAGGAAATGAAGCAGAAGGAGGAGAAACGCGATGCGAAGAACCTCCGTACGTACGAAAAGATCAAGACGTATTCTCATAACAAGTACGAAACGGACCCCGATTTCCGGGATGAAGTTGACGATGCTTATAACGAATTACTGCGCGACCACACTAATGAAGCCTATGACCGGAACATTCATCACTACTCCGTTATCTGGGCGGTGCACGAGGACCGTTTCCGGTTACACAGCGGTTTGTACGACAATTTGTTGGTCCAAAATGATATAAACCGTATCGGACAGAGCCTCGTCCCCGCGGGATCTGACCGTGCATTCGCATTTCGTCTACTTCCCGATCCCACTCCAACTGCCTACACGCTCGCCACAGGCACAATCTACATTTCCACCGGGATGGTCTCTCTTCTGGAGAGCGAAGCCCAACTTGCGTACGTGCTCGCGCACGAGATGGCACATGTGCAGTCAGATCACTGGAAAGACCGCATCATGATGCAGCAGGGCCTCGAGGCTTATAACAATGACCAGACTAAGAAAGCGGAGCGGATAGCCCTCATCGGCGGGCTGGCTGGAGCTCTTGCAGGTGGCGTTAGCACAAAGAGCGGAACTGGGGCAGTGGTCGGCGGTTTGGCGGGAGCAGGAGCCGGCGCTGTTGCGGGAGTATTGCTGAACCGCCCTGCAGTTATCGAGTGGGACAGAGCTCAAGAGGATCTCGCCGACAAGATGGCTTTCAAGGCAATGCTCGATTCACGATATGACGTGCGGGAAGTCCCGAAGCTTTACAACGTGCTGGAAGCAGTTAGTTCCCGAGACTCACGAATGACGCTCGGATTTTTGGGTTCGCGTAAGCGCATCGGCGAGCGTAAAGAACAAGCACAAAAACTGATCGACGACGCTTACAAAGCAGAGATCGAGTTGCAGTTGAAAAAGGGCTTTGTCGGCGATACCGCACGTCATCGTAACCTCATGGCTGAGTTAAAGCGGGATAACGGCATCATGGCCTACTATCACGATATGTTCGAGGTTGCCCGCAAGAATCTGAGCGAGGCAACGAGCATCCGCGACAACGATCCAGCTGCGCAATATTACTACGGCAAGGTTCTGGAGCTCATTGGACGCACAGACGCGGACCGTAAGTTGGCCGTGCAGTGCTTCCAAAAAGCGGAACAGTATGACACAAGAAAAGAAACTTTTGGTTCGCACCTGCACTACGCCCTTGACGTGATCGAGGCCGGGAAAACCTCTGACTCCAAGGCCGTGACAACAGAGTTGGACAATTATGTTACTGCTTACGTCCGCTCCCAAGCGGAGTATCGCAAAATGCAATTACTGCCGCCCAACATGGATACCATCTACGAATACATGTCGCTCTATGGAAACGTAAATTGGTCGGCCTCGAAAGCTCTAGATCAAGTAGATTTCACGAAGATCGACTATAATGCTCTACCGACCAACCCGGATCGCAGTGTCCCAGATACTTCGGCTGTGACGATAAAGAAGACGTCTACCACAGCTTCTCCACAACCTGGTAAGCCTTCAACGATTTTGAAGCACTGATGAAACTTTTTCAATGTGCGGGGCTGGTCATAGCTTTTTGCTTGGCCAGCTCGCCACAGGGCGGTCCTGAGTTCTTTCAGCTCGTCCTTCCCAGTCTGAACAAAACCATAGGATCGGGAAATGTCGTTGCAGATATCCCGGCGCAATCTCTATCGCAGATAACAATACAGCTACTGGGGTCTGCAGACCAGAACTTAGGCTACGGCGACATACACGTAAAGGTCAACGGAAAGGGAGTCGGAAACATATTTGATAGCGGAGCGAATGATCGAGGCAAGTTTCTGTCCATGAGTGCATCGACGTTGCGCATGCGTCCCGACCAGATATTCGATCCGACCGGAAACACCATCGAAGTATACGGGAAAGATAAGCGCGGCCGCGCTTATTACCAGAACTGGATCCTTCGCAGCGGGGGTGACAATGTAAATGCCTACTTCAGCTATGTCTCTCAAATCTTACCTTCCGACGAAGTAGGGTTGCCTCCAGATCTAAACATCGATGAGCCAAAGCAACCAATCGTTTCCGCCGGCACGAGCAAGAACGTCAGCGTGCGGTTGAGAGGTTCGGCGGCTTCGGCTTCCGGCTTAGCTAGCCTGACGATCATCGGAAAGCCCGTTCAGATTCCAGCACGCAGTCTTTCCGCGCCCTTCGATCAGACCGTTTTGGTTCCACGAGGGGAAACTGCGGTTATGGTCGAGGCCACTGATTCGAAGGGGAACCGGCGCAGTATTTCGGTTCCCGTCATTTATCCTGGTGCCGAGTCGTCCAAGCCGGTTAGAATGTCCGGCGAGAGATTTGCCGTCGTTATCGGCGTATCTCGCTTCACTGCAGGCACGGGTGCACCACCACCGCTCCGGGCAGCCGCCTACGATGCTAAGCAGCTTGTGAGCACGTTGACAAATCACGGCTTCAAGGATCGGAACATCCGCCTGCTGGCCGACGAACAGGCCACAGTCGAACAAGTCCGTACCGCTTTGGGCGACTTTACGGCGCGTGCTAAGCCGGACGATTTCTTGGCCGTGTTCTTTGCTACGCAAGGAGTCCACGACCCTTCGGACCCGGAGAAAGTCTACCTCGCGGCTGCTGATTCGCAACGCAAGAACCTCGGGCAAACGGCCATTGAGATCTCTGAATTACAGTTGTTGCTCAACAGGGCGGTGCGGTGCCGCCATACTTTGTTGTTCTTCGATGCAGAGCATCCGTTGGGACCCGACTGGGCATTCCAGGGCAAGCCGATTATAAATACTTATTTACTGAACCTATTTGATGGGCCACTAGGCAGGTCGGTTCTGGTCTCAGGCGGTGCGGGCCAGGATTCACAGGAACAGACGGACGGTGAAGTGAGCCGGAGTCTGTTTGCGGTTGCATTAGGGAACGGTTTGTCCGGCCAAGCAGACGTCGACCATAATGGCGTCATTACAGCGCGTGAGCTTTGCGCCTTCGTTGCTGAATCCGTACGGAATTCGAGCAAAGGATTGCAAGCGCCACAATATCATCTAGCTGATACGGAGACAGAGGCCCCAATTCTCGCGCTTGCACATTGAAACCTACTGAGGTTGAAGGCGAAGTGCAGCCTGATGGTCGGCTTGAGACTGGGCCATTTGCCCGATAGCGCGAAAGGCCTGCGAGCGGATCTCATAAGCCTCCGCAGTTGGACGGATTTTGATCGAGCTACTTAAGTCAGTAATCGAATCACGAAAGCGTCCTTGACGAAAATGAATCCGACCGCGCCCGGTTAGAGAAACGTAATCTGAGGAATTTATGCTCAGAGCGTGGTCGAAGTCTTCCTTCGCGTGGTCGTAGTCGAGAAGTGAGAAATACGTTTTACCCCTTAGAGCAAGCGCCAAAGGATCGTCTCGTTCTTGATCGAGTGCCCACGAGAAGTCCTGAACGGCCAAATCATATCGGCCCGCATTGTAGTAGGCGACACCCCGGTTAAAATAGGCTGCAGCGTACGCTGGATTGAGCTGGATCGCTTTAGCGTAAAGGCTCGCAGCAGTGGACCAATTGCGCAATTGCGCATAGCTTGCTCCGAGTGCGTTGTAAGTGAACGGATTCTCAGGATCGATCCGCATCGCCTGCTCGAAGGATTTCGCTGCGTCTTGAAACTGCTTCGCCTCGAACTGATGTTTTCCGCTCAGTAACAACTCCGCGGCATCTGTCGCGATCTTCGAGACCGGAACGCTGTTTGCGGCGTCTCGCGCGTTGAAAAAGAACTCAGTGATTACGTCGGAGTAGAGCCAAGGTCTCTGGGGGGGGATTTGATTGGAAGCTGCGTAGACTTGCTCCTTAACCCTGTCGAAGGCCTGCTTTATCGATTGTCCTGATTGCGGGATTTGCTGTAACAGGTACTTTGTGAAGAGGCCGTTGCGTTCGGAAGAATTGTCATCCGCCTTTTGGCCCGGAAGAGCGGAGAGCGCAACGTATCCTCCGAGCCCCGGATCAAGGAGTGCGAGACCTGTCGCTCTAACCGCTTCACCGCTGCGAAACGGAGTTCGGCAGGCATCCATCACAATGATGTTCGTTCGCACGTGCGATTTTTTTATTCGTTTTTGCACTTCCGAGGCCGGGAAACATTCGCGTTTCGCACGCTCTTGTTCGTGTGACGGATCGAATTCAACCGGGATCAAGTAGTTTTCGGCTTCGATCTGCATTCCGTGTCCCGCATAAAAAAAGAACGCGTCATCCCATTCCTGCAAGCTCGAGGAGAACTCGTCCGTGGTCTTGTCAAAGGTGTCGAACGTTGCATCGAGAGATCGCGTCACTTTAAAATCGAGCTTCTGCAGAGCATCAGCTACATCCGAGGCATCGTGCTGAGGATTCTGAAGAGCACGTACGTTGGGACTCTTATAAGCTCCATTTCCAATCACCAGAGCCATACGGCGGCCGCTGTGACGTGCCGGTTTTACATCGAGCGCCGTCGCCGTCAAGACGCGACCTCGGATGCCCAGGTCTCCTCCATCTACCTCTCGCGCCGGAGCGTTCCAATCCGACATGCAACATCCAGCCAGAAAGCGGTGGAACAAACGGCGATTCATGAAGGTAGTGTATGGCAGTACGAAGCCAGGCGCCAGACGATCTATGCGCCAGAGCTTCCGGCGAGCCGTACTTCTTTGTCGTCCCAGGGTCCAAGCGCTTCGACACCTTACTTTCCTGCACCTGAAAGGGAACGGGTTGTCTAACAGCCCGTGGTAGTAGTGATTGTTTTGCTCAAAACATGTGACGTTGGAAATGTTGTGAGCGTCTTTTCTGCATGGCGATGGGAACGC
>JBJMGJ010000116.1:0-15388 GCA_045807965.1 Bryobacteraceae bacterium
AGCCGCATTGATGTCCCGCGGCGCCCGATTCAACTCCTCTTCGGCGGGCCGGATGGCCACACGCTGTTCATCACAGCCCGCAATGCTCTTTATGCCCTGCGGTTACCGAAGTGATTGGAGGGGTAGGTTCACGATTGCATCCCCTGCTTCGCAGATCCTTTCGATCATGTACGCAGCGCCCCACGACCTGGAACCCGAGCGCTTCGTGAGCACGCTGAGAATCGAGCTGTCGATCCATGTAAATAAACCAGGCTGAAAGGCGAGTTTCTGACAAGAGGCGGTTGAATCCTGCGCGAGGCGTCACTGTGTCCTGACCAGCCCCCAATGATTCAGTAACCCCTCAATGCTGGGCGGCCCCCCGCGCCAAGCCTCGTAAGCTCGTTCGAAATCTTCGCTGCTGCCCTTAGATAAAACCATGTGCCGGAATCGGTCACCGTTGGCCCGAGTAAGGCCGCCATGTTCAGTGAACCATCCGTAAGCGTCGTTGTCGATCATCTGGCTCCATAAGTAAGCGTAATAGCCCGCGGAGTAAGAGTTTGACCAGATGTGAAAGAAATAGCTCGATCGATAACGGGGCGGCACCGCCGAAATGTGGAGGCCTTTCCTCTCGAGGGTTTGTCCCTCGAAGGTGTCCGGATTCTGAAGCGGAGCGTCCGCGGGTAGCAGATGCCACTGCATATCGAGTTCCGCTGCTGAAAGCAACTCGGTTATCAAGTACCCTTGGTTGAACTTCTCGGAGTCGTGCAGTTTGGCGGCCAACGCGGCCGGCATAGGTTCTCCCGTCTTGTAGTTCCGTGCAAAGTGCGTGAATACTTTCGGGTCATTCATCCAGTGCTCGTTGAACTGCGAGGGGAATTCGACGAAATCGCGAGGGATATAGGATGTTAGCCCGGGGTATTCGACGTCCGCAAACATCGCGTGCAGCGCATGGCCAAACTCGTGGAATATAGTGCGCACGTCATCCCAGCTCAACAGTGCTGGCTGCCCCGGAGCGGGCTTCGAGAAGTTGGCGACGTTGCACACCAGCGATTGCCTACGCAGCAGGCGTGAAGGTGCGGCAAAGGACGTGGTCCACGCCCCGCCTTGTTTGTTGTCGCGCTTGAAATAATCCGTGTAGAACAGTGCTAACGGCTTCCCGTCGGCCTCTCGGACCTCGAAGACGCGCACGTCGGGATGGTATACGGGAATGTCATGCCGCTCCACGAAAGTGATTCCATAGAGTTGGCCGGCGGCATAGAACACTCCATCCCGCAGCACTGTATTCAATTCGAAGTAGGGCCGCACCTCGGATTCGTTCAGATCGTACTTGGCTTTGCGCACCTGTTCGGCATAAAAATCCCAGTCATAGGCCGCGAGCGAAAAACCGCCCTTCTGGGCATCAATGACGGCCTGTATTTCACGAGCCTCTGACTTCACCTTCTCAGTGGCTGGGCGAACCAGCGAATCCATGAACTTCAGTGCCGCATCCGGGGTCTTCGCCATCTGATCTTCGATCTTCCAGGCTGCGAAATCCGGATAGCCCATTAGCTTGGCCTTTTGGGCCCGGAGGTGAGCCAACTGACCGATCGTCTCGCGCGTGTCATTGTCGCCGCCGCGCTCCGCTCGGTTCCAACTATTCTCAAACAACTGGTTGCGTGTCTCTCGATTGCTTAGCCATTGCAGCGACGGCTGCTGTGTCGTGTTCTGCAGCAGTATGGTGTAGCCTGCCTGCTTACGCACTTTGGCGGAGTCGGCTGCGGCCTGCTTCTGCTCCTCTGGAAGCCCCGCTAGCGCCGAAGGGTCAGTGGTATTGAACGCCGCATCGCGAGTGGCGGCCAGCAACTTACGGCTGAAGTTGTTGGCCAGTACGGACAACTGTCCATTCAAATCCTTTAGCTTCGTCTTATCCGCATCCGAAAGCTTGGCGCCCGCATGGACGCAGTCCCTGTAAATAAGCTCAACCAGGCGCCGCGACTGTGCATCCAAGCCCAGAGCGTCTCGCTTCTCATAAATTGTTTGGACCCGTGCAAAGAGCTTCGGATTCAGCGTGATTGCATCTCTTAAAGCAGAGAGCTTTGGCGTCTCCACTTGCTGAACCCGCTGTAGTTCGGGATTGGCATCGGCTAAAGTGACCGCTTCGAAGACGCGCTCTACCCGGTCGAGCAGTTCTGCAAGCCTCTGCAGCGCGAGGATCGTATTCTCAAATGTCGCCGGTGCGGGGTCATCGGCGATCGTCTGTACTTCCTTCAAAGCCTCTGCAAGCCCGGCCTCGATGGCCGGTTGGTAATCCGAGTCTTGGATTCTGTTGAACGGTGGCGCCTGAAACGGCAACGTACTCGGGGAATAAAAAGGATTGGAAGTAGGAAGAGTAACGGGTGGCGTTTGTGCCCAGCTCAAAGCCGCTACAACCCCCATAAACACAAGACAGACCGAGTGGCGCATTAATGCAGAGCCTAGCAAACACATGATGGGGATCCATTAACTCACAGGGTTACGGGCGCTCGCGAAGCGAGTCCCGCGCCGAGTTGCCCTCACGGTGAAATCTACGCCGGATTCTGTCATAGCCGCATTTTGAGAGCGTCTTGATGTCGCCTCCAGAGTCGCCTGAACGCCGACTGGAACGAGAAGGTCAGTTCAGCCTTCTCCTTCCGGAGAACACTCGCAGCGGCGAAGCGCGGCCGAGCAAGAACAAAAAGTTCAACGGCGTCCGAACAAAATAACCGATGTACCCAGTAGCGAAAGAGCAGCGCCTGCTAAGTCCCATCGGTCTGGCGCAACACCTTCCGCCATCCAGAGCCAAAGAATAGAACCAAGGATGTAGACGCCGCCGTACGACGCATACGCGCGTCCAGCGCTAGACGTTGGGATCCGCGTCAGTGCCATCGCGAACATAATTAACGCCGCGAGGCCGGGGATGATCCACGCTGAGCTTCTGTCCATGCGCAGCCATGCCCAGAACGCAAAGCACCCGCCAATCTCCCCGACGGCGGCTAGAACATACCACGCAACCCAAGACATCCCAACAGTATTACCCTGTGGACGTGCACGCCAGGAGTGCCGTTCGCTGTGTTTGCACTGTTCGCGCTGATGTATTTACCCAATGGTGCCGTAATGCCACTGGCGTGCAATCTCAAAGCGATTAGTCCAGCGCAGCGGCCACGCTATAACGAACTTGCAAAGAGGCTACGCGCTTCCATGACTGAGCAAATTGAGGTCGCGGAGGGCTTCGAGTATGAGCTGAACGCCGAAATGATCACGCTCTCTGAGACAGCCGAATGGATCACAATGGAACGGCTATGCTGTCCATTTCTTACCTTTCAGCTTGACGTTGCCGGCAACGGCGACCCGCATCTAACGTTAGGTGGGCCTTCCGGGGCAAAGGCGCTTTTCGGGAAGAATTTCCCGCGCCTCAATGAGGTCGCAGGTAAACCTACGAATCAGAGCGCGCCTCCGCACCTCTAGATCAGTGGCATACGTGAACGCGGTAAAGCGCGCGCAATCGTGAGTAAGCGCCCCGATCTTGGACGGTAGACCAAGAACCGTAGAATAGACATATCTTGAAAATTGGCACTGATCTGCTCGTTGCTCAAAGTGTCCAGCTGAGCGAATACGCGTTCTTCTTGATGGATTTAAACGGTGTTATACAGACCTGGAACGCCGGTGTGGAGCGCCTGTTTGGGTATTCCCGCGATGAGTGGATCGGGCAACACGCGTCCATCATCTTCACTCCCTCGGACAAAGCGATGGACCTGTGCGAAGCCGAATTGGGAATCGCTCAAGAGAAAGGCAAATCGTCCGACATCCGCTGGCATCGCAAGAAAGACGGCACAGAACTCTTCGCCCATGGCGTCATCGAAACTGTTCGGGACGACTTCGGCGGCTTGCTCGGGTTCACCAAAATCGTCTCGGACGAGACCGAACGGAAGAGACTACAAGACTCTCTGATCCAGGCGAACGCCGCGCTCGAGCATTTTGCGTACGGCGCCAGCCACGATCTCCAGGAGCCCCTTCGTACTGTCCATGCGTTTGCGCAACTTCTGTTGAGAGATACCGAAAACCAGCTTAGTGCCACGGGTGCTCAGCATTTGGGATATATCGTGCAAGCTGTCACGCGAATGAGCAGCTTGATTACAGATCTGCTGACCTACGCGAGAGCTGGTGTCGAAGAGCAACCACCGGTGTCGATTTCATTAGACGATGAGGTGGAGGCGGCTACTTCACAGTTAAAGGCGGCCATAGACGAGGCCCAAGCCGTAGTCACTCATGATCCGCTACCGACCGTCACGGTGGAACACGCTCAGATCACCCGCTTATTTCTGAACCTCATCAGCAATGCGATCAAGTACAGAGCGGCGGATAGAAAGCCGCACGTCCACATTTCCGCTGTACGGGCCGACAATGCCTGGGCCACTGTGGCGATTCGCGACAACGGCAAAGGTTTTTCACCCGAGTATGCGGAGACGATCTTCGAACCTTTCACGCGTTTGCAACGTGACGAACACAGTGGATCGGGAGTAGGTTTAACCATCTGTCGCCGGATCGTTGAGCGTTCGGGCGGACGCATGTGGGCCGAATCCGAACCCGGGCAGGGGTCCACGTTTTATTTCACGCTGCCACTCAGTTTGGAGAGCTAAACATAGCCGGAGCCGGCGTGGTTCCGGAATGTAATCAGCTCGGGAACAACCCGTCGGGATGACTTCACGTGGATTCTTGTGCAGTACACGCGAAGAGCCGACCGCCTGCGAGTCCTGGGCGCAGAGCTCGCCCTGGGCAAATCTATACGGGGGAATCCGGTGACAGCCTGATTTCACGAGCGTCTTACTATGGACTTGAACAAGTTATGCCGGACAATTCCTTTGATGTCGCCTCCAAAATCGATCTGAACGAAGTCTTGAACGCCGTACAGCAGACCTCGAAGGAGATTGGGACACGCTACGACCTGAAAGACAGCAAGTCCACCGTCGAGTTGAACGAGAAAGAGCATAAGATTTTGCTCGCGAGTTCGGACGAATATAAGCTGAAGGCGGTCACCGAAATCCTCGGCCAGAAGCTCGTAAAACGCAATGTACCTTTGAAGGGTCTGGAATACGGAACGATCACCCACGCAAGCGCCGGAAGCGTAAAGCAGGAAATCACGCTTCAGCAGGGTATTTCCACAGAAAAGGCCAAAGATGTCGTGAAAATCCTGAAGGACAGCAAATTGAAGGTGCAGGCCTCGATCCAGGGCGATGTCGTGCGCGTCAGTGGAAAAGATCGAGACACCTTGCAGCAGGCCATCGCCTTACTGCGAGGCAAAGACTTCGGCATCGACATGCAGTTCATCAATTTCCGGACCAACTAGCAACGGGACTGGGAAGGGACAATTCGCGTGCCTCGTCGAATCGAAACTCTCTTTCTCCCTGGACCAGCCGGCCGCCTCGAAGCTCTGCTCGAAGAGCCGGAAGCCGACGAGCCAGTGAAGGCCGCGCTGGTCTGCCACCCCCACCCGAAGGGAGGCGGCACAATGCACAACAAAGTCGCCTATCGGATCGCGCGCGGCTTGCGGCGCACTGGCTGCGTTGTGCTGCGCTTCAATTACCGCGGCGTGAACTTGAGCGAAGGGACCTATGACGGCGGACTGGGGGAGGCGGAAGATGCGCGTGTCGCTCTCGAGACGCTTCGGAGTCGCTACCCGTCCCTGCCCCTCCTGTTAGCCGGTTTCTCGTTCGGTTCACGTATCGCGCTGCGACTGGCGGGCGAAGAGCGAGGCCTCGAACGCGTCATTGCGGTCGGATTTCCCACCACTATCCCTGACCATAGCTACGTCGAAAAGGTGAAAATTCCGAAGTACTTCGTCCAAAGCACGGAAGACGCTTTCGGTCCCCGTGAAGAGTTTTCCACCTTTTACGAAGCGCTCTCCGAGCCGAAATACCTCGAATGGATCCCGGCCTCTGATCACTTTTTCAAAGACCGTTTGGACGATTTTGAGGCGGCAATCGAGCGTATCAACCGCTTGCCGCTTCCGACTTTTCGGAACAAGTTGTGACCGGAGTGCGCCGGTGATGGTGGGAAGTGAAGTCAGGGCGACTTCCAAAAGGACGGCGCAGGATCTCGGCTCAACGTAACGCAGGTGTTTGTGACTGTACATTTGCGAGCCACACGAGATTCCTTTTTAGGTCGAAACCAAGAGCGTGGTCTTTTAGAATAGACATGCCAACGATGATTTGGAAGCTTCTTCCCATCACGTTGTACCTCTGACCCAGCCGCGAGATCGGTTCGTGCGAAAGAAGTTCCTGTCCACCGAAGGAAAGCGACCGTGACTTTCCCCAGAGTAAGTCTTCACCGTGGAAACTATTGCGTGGCTTTCTGTTGGATGGACATGAAGTTGTGGCGGTTTTAGATACTCTATACACGGGCAGTGTGATGGGCCGATCACGATCGTCCTTCTTCCCTACATCTCGTAACTGAAGGACCACAAAGGCTTGCGGAGAAGCCGCCAGATATGAACCAACTCTGAGGCCTAGATCTCGAATGATCGATTCGTCTAAATACGAGACAGGATTACTCAGATCAAGTAGCAGCCTGACTGAGTTGTTACCTAATGTCACATTGAGGCAAGGGTGTTGTTCACAACTCAAGAGAGGGATATCAAAGGACGACTCTCGTCCATTGGAGCAAGCGCAGGAGGTGAATAGATAGACGACGATGACTAGCAATGCAAAAGTTCGCACACACCTTACGATGTGTTCCACCAACAACACATGCTGTCTGCCACAAGACGCCGTAACCGCCTAAGTACGCTGAATCAGCATCGTGCCCGGTCTACGTCACTTAACGCACACCAACGTATGTTCGGGCCTTGACCTAAGTAGAACAGATGCCCACTTCCACGGAACGTGTGCATTGAAATGGTCGCGGGCAGGCTTGCGTTCGTATAACGCTGTTGACGGCGCGGCGCAGGTCTCGGGTGATTCAGTGCCCCGACACACGACCCATCACCCGGTGGAGCTTACGCTTGCCGGAGCTGGCCTTCCACCATCCGGGCCGCCCGCTGGCTGATCAGGTCGGCCACCCGGCCCAGCAGACCGGGCAGGTCTTCCGGTTCAATGAGCGTAGCCTCGGAGCCGTCCCCGTTCGCCTTGTGATAACTGGTAACAACCGCAACCGCTGGCTGATAATCCATCAGCTTGGCGTGCGCAATCACTTCGAGACCGGCTTCCTCAGACTCCATCCTCATGTCGCTCAAGACAAGCTCATACTGCCGCTCATGCAGTTTGCCGAGAGCTTCGGCGCTCGAGGCCGCGGCATCCACCGAATACCCGCCGGCTCTCAAAACAGCTTGCAGCGTCAGGCGCGAGGTCGCGTCATCATCGACCAGAAGAACCCGGGCGAGTTCAAGAGATTTTCCAGGCGGCTTGCGGACCTTGCGCTTCATCGCAGCATGCTCATTCGGCTGGGATCAAGTGTAATCGAACTATTTGAAATTCCCAATAGTCTTTTGTGTACGTATTAATTAGGAAAGACCCGAGAAAAGATAAAATCAACGTGCTTTAGCTGACGTTCCCAGGAAAAGGCCCGCTCCAGGACATCGCCGCTTAGGTGCTCCGTGATCCGGGGATCGTTCTCGATGGCGGAGCGGAAATCACCGTCCGTCTCCCAAGCCTCCATGGCGTGCGATTGCACCAGCCGGTATGCCTCCTCGCGCGATACTCCCGCCGATGCCAAATCTAGAAGGACCTGTCCCGAAAAGATCAACCCTCGGGTTAGATCGACATTCCTCCGCATACGCTCGACGTTCACGCGAAGCCCGGAGATCAGCCAGGTTGTCCTCCCGAGCAGATAATCGGCCAGGGTCGTGGAATCCGGAAGAACCACCCGCTCGACCGAGGAATGGGAGATGTCGCGCTCATGCCAGAGCGGCACGTTTTCGAATCCGGCTTGCGCATTCGAACGCAGCACACGGGCGAGACCCGAAATCTGCTCGCAAACGATCGGATTCCGCTTGTGGGGCATCGCTGACGATCCTTTTTGGCCCCGGGCAAACGGTTCTTCCGCTTCCCGAACCTCGGTCCTCTGCAGATGCCGGATCTCGGTCGCAATCTTGTCTAGCGTGGAGCCGACGCCCGCCAGTGTCGCCAGATAGTTCGCATGCAAATCCCGCGAAATGACTTGTGAGGTGATGGGTGCCGGACGTAAACCAAGCCGCTGGCAGATACGATCTTCAACGCCGGGATCAAGGTGTGCAAAGGTACCGACGGCTCCGGACAACTTGCCCACTCTCACCTCTTCCGCGGCGGCGTCGAACCGCTTTCGCTGCCGCTCCACTTCGTCCCACCACAGAGCAAGCTTCAGGCCGAACGTAATCGGCTCCGCGTGAATCCCATGAGTCCGGCCAATCTGCACCGTGTGTTTGTGCTCAAACGCACGTGCCTTCAAGGCCTCGGAAACCTCCGCCAAACTTCGGTGTATCACGGCCGAAGCATCCTTCATCTGAAGGGCCTGCGCGGTATCGACCACGTCGTTCGACGTCATACCGTAATGAAACCAGCGCGCCGCTTCTCCCACACCGGCCGCCTTCATCGATTCCGCCACGGCCGTCGTAAACGCGATCACGTCGTGGCGGACTTCCCGCTCAATCGCTTCAATGCGCTCCAGATCGAACCGTGCATGCTGGCGCAGGTCACGCGCCGCTTCGGTCGGCACCTCGCCCGTTTCGGCCAGTGCTTCCGAGGCCGCGAGTTCTACCGCCAGCCAGCACTCGTACTTATGCTGATCACTCCAGATGCGGCCCATTTCGGGCCGTGTATAGCGCGGGATCATTCACCCTCCATTGTGAAGGAGAGTGAAATGATGAAAACTCAATAGCAGAAAACTTCGGATTGCACGCCGGGCTCGGCAACGACCAGCCTGGTGAACAACGTCCGGCCGTAAAGGGCTTTCGCGCCCAGCCCTCGCACCAGCTCCGGATGGTTGTTGTGCTCGCTGATATGTCCCAGAACGAGCGTGGAGACCGAAGTGTCGAGATCGCGGGCGATGAAATCGGCCGCGACCTCATTCGATAAATGTCCGCGACGGCCCATGACGCGCTGCTTTACGGACCAGGGATACGGCCCCACCCGCAGCATCTCCAGATCGTGATTCGACTCGAGAATCACCACATCGGTTCCCCGCAGGTGAATGCGCAGAGAATCCGTGATGTAGCCGAGGTCGGTCGCGATCGCGATTTTTACACCGCAACAGGAAAGCGTATAGCCAACCGGATCGACCGCATCATGCGGAATGGTAAAACTCGCCACGTCGAAGTCTCCGACCGTAAAAGAACGCCCCGCCCCGAAGACTTCCACCGGAGGCTGTTTCCCTTCCCAGTCCATCGATTGTGCGGTCCCGTCCGTCATGTAAACGGGAAAAGGCCGGGACGCTTTTCTCGCCACGGCCGCCAGTCCGCTCACATGGTCGCAATGCTCATGCGTGACGAGAATCGCGTCCAGGCTGTCCACATTTTCGCCAATCGCCGCCAGACGCTTGGCAATCTCGCGCCGGCTCAGGCCCGCATCCACCAGGAGCTTCGTGCGCTCACTCGCGACAAAGGTGGCGTTGCCCGCACTGCTGCTCGCCAATATGCAGATTTTTACGATGGTATTCTCCGCCTGGCTACACCCGAAGTGCCTGCTCTGTAACGTTATAACAGACTCTTCCGGCCAACAATACATTTTCGGCTAAAATGTTTCGAATGCTCGCCTGAACGCCGGATCCTGAACCCAACGCCTACAATAGAAGATACTCATGAAAGCCCGCGTCTACGTGACACTGAAGCCGTCCGTCCTGGATCCTCAGGGTCAAACTATCCGCTCGGCACTGAATACTCTTGGTCACCGGCAGGTACGGTCCGTACGTCAGGGCAAGTACTTCGAATTGGAGTTTGACGATCAGATTTCGGGCCCAGTAGCCGTTAAGGATCTTGAGGAGATCGCTCGCGATGTTCTGTCTAACGGGGTTATCGAAGATTACCGCGTAGAAGTGTTAGACGGAACGGGCAGTTAACCTACCTATCTAGATATGTGCGGAATAGTTGGCTACATTGGCACTCGCGAAGCAGTTCCCGTCATCGTGGATGGTCTTCGACGTCTTGAATATCGAGGGTATGATTCGGCGGGAGTAGCGGTGTTTTCCGACGATAAGCGCCTCGCCGTGCGTCGCGCTTCCGGCAAACTCTGCAATTTAGAAGAAGTCATCCGCGCCAATCCGCTCTCCGGCCTCTATGGCATCGGACATACCCGCTGGGCTACCCACGGGCGTCCGACGGAAGAGAACGCCCATCCGCACCGCGATTGTACCGGCGAAATCGTGGTCGTCCACAACGGGATTGTTGAGAATTACCTGCAGCTCCGGAAACAGCTCACGGCGGAAGGACACACCTTCAAAACCGAGACTGATACGGAGGTCCTGGCTCACCTCGTCGAGAAGTATCTCGCGGGCAATACCCTCGAAGACGCCGTCCGGAGATCTCTGAAGGAAATCTCCGGGGTGTTCGCCATCAGCGTCATCGCGAGTTCAGATCCCAGCAAGATTGTCGCCGCACGCTCCGGCCCTCCTGTGGTCGTTGGACTGGGCAAAAACGAATTTTTTGTGGCATCCGACGTTCCCGCCATCCTGAACCACACGCGGGACATGATCTTTCTGAACGATGGTGATATCGCCATTCTGACCCCCGAAGGAATTACCCTCACCGATTTCGAGGGCCGCAAAGTGCAACGCGCGCTGTCGCACATCCTCTGGGATCCGATCTCGGCGGAAAAAGGCGGCTACAAGCATTTCATGCTCAAAGAGATCTTTGAGCAGCCCCGCGCCATTAAAGACACGCTGATCGGCCGCATCGGACAGGAAAGCGGCCGTGTATTCCTCGACGAAGTCGACATTGCGGAAGCGGACTTTCGGCAGTTCCAGCAGGTCAAAATCATTGCGTGCGGTACCAGCTGGCATGCGGGGCTGGCCGGCAAGTTCATCATTGAGCGCCTGGCGCGGCTTCCGGTGGAAGTGGATTACGGCAGTGAATTCCGCTACCGCGACCCCATCATTCCTCCCAATACCCTGACCATAGTCATCTCGCAGTCCGGCGAAACAGCCGACACGTTAGCCGCTCTTCGCGAAGCCAAGTCCAAAGGCTCCAAAACCCTCGCCATTTGCAACGTGGTCGGCTCCATGATCACGCGCGAAGCCGGTGGCACCTTGCTGACGCATGCGGGCCCCGAAATCGGTGTCGCTTCGACCAAAGCCTTCACTTCGCAGATCACCGCGCTCATCGTCCTCGGGATGTACATGGGACAAGTGAGAGGCACTCTCGACTCGAAGGCCTCCTGCACGCTGGTGCAGGAATTGGCACAGATTCCCGGCAAGCTGGAGCAGGTACTCGCTGATTCCGGAATTTACGAAGACATGGCCAAGGCCCTGTCGAAGGCTCAGGACTTTCTCTATCTCGGCCGCGGCATCCACTTCCCGATCGCGCTCGAAGGCGCGTTAAAGCTGAAAGAGATCTCGTATATTCACGCCGAGGGCTACCCTGCGGGCGAAATGAAGCATGGACCGAATGCGCTCATCGACGAGAACCTGCCGGTTGTCGTGCTCGCCACTCGCGATCCGCTCTCGGAAGAGAGCCGGGTCCACTACGAGAAAACGTTATCGAACATCCAAGAGGTCAAGGCCCGCAGCGGTATCGTTATCGCCATCGCCTGCGAAGGCGACGAAGAGGTCGCCAAGATGGCCGATTACCTCATAACCATCCCGGTCACGCGCGAGCTTTTGTTGCCGCTCCTTGAAATGATACCGATGCAGTTGCTTGCGTATCACATTGCGGTACGCCGCGGCTGCGATGTCGACCAACCAAGAAATCTCGCGAAGAGCGTAACCGTCGAGTAACCTCGTTTGGGTTGAGGATCTCTCACGTACCAGATACGTTGTGATCCTCAACACCACTCTGACCGTCTCCACTCGCGGCAAGGGGCTCTATCCGTTTACCAAGGCTGCTGCCGGCTGGGCCGCGAAGACTGGCATCAAAAACGGCCTCTTCACCGCCTTCGTTCAACACACGTCCTGTTCACTCGTGATTCAGGAGAACGCCGATCCCGACGTCACGCTCGACATGCGTGACTTTTTCGAACATCTCGTGCCCGAAGATGCCATTCATTTCCGTCACACGGCGGAAGGACCAGACGACATGACCTCTCATATCCGTTCCGCTCTGACGCAAACGAATCTCACCGTTCCGTTTGTGTCCGGGCGTCTCACGCTCGGTACGTGGCAGGGGCTCTACGTCTTCGAACACCGCTCCGTCCCTCATCAGCGGCAAGTTGTGTTGCACCTGATGGGAGAGTAGCGAGATTCGTCCTCATTTCCGGAAAACTGGATAGTGTCCGATCCGTAGCTCGCCTGCAACCGGGCAAGCCACTCTCCGGTCCTCGAAAACCAGAAATGCGTGGTAAACACCCGCCCCCGGGACATCCAGTTTCACGTCCCATCCCGGCTTCAAGTTCTTCGCGTTCGGATATATGGCCGCAACATCTGGACGTATATTCTTTAGGTCGGCATGTCCGCTGATTGTGCCGTCTTCTCCGGCAATGCCGGCCCATGTGGGTGCATGTCCGGCGACTTGGCTGAGTCCCCATCCCCCAGCAGACACGCTGTGCAACCATCCGACGCGACGGATCACCACTAATAGGAGAACGAGATGGAACAACTGAACCGCAACTATCTCCGCAAATAGGCTGACATTGCGCCCACCGAAGGAGTAGAGATCCGCAAGCCCGAGTAAGCGGCCCGTTACGATTCGGTGTTCATTGTGCTGCGCCCAGAAATCCGCGAGCGACAGATGGCCCTGTTTCTTCACTAGCGTGTGAATCAGTTTCCACTGGTTCCCAAACAGAACGGGACTGTGGGTCTGGACCAGATTCAGATTGTGGTGACGGCGGCGCCAGGATCTTCGGAAGGACTGCTGTGCAGCTCTTGCTCTTCATCGTGAATACATTGCATCGCCTAACCGGGCGATCGCGGGAACGCCACTTCAAACGACGATCCTTGCTCCGGCGAACTCGTGAGCCGCACAGAAGAACGGTGCCGCTCCGCAATGCCGCTCGCAAGTGCGAGTCCGAGTCCAAAACCGTCATTTCCTCCCTCTCGAGCATTCGCTCCGCGATAGAAACGCTGGAAGACAAACGGCAATTCGGATGGAGCAATGCCGATGCCTTGATCCTGCACGCGCAGGTGCACCTGATCTCCCCGAAGCTCCGTAACGAAATGGACGCATCCGCCTTCCTGCGAATACTTGATGGCGTTATCGCCCAGGATCAGCACCAGTCGGCGAATGGCCGCCCCATTGCCCCAGATTCTGGTCGCGGCTCCGTCGCTTGCAATCCGTAATTCAATCCGGCGAGCGGCCGCGGCGGGAGACAACACGAGACTTGCGTCCCGCAGGACCTCGTCGAGTGCCACAGGACCCATCGGGAGGTCTAGATTGTTGGCGTCGCATCGCGCAAGGAACAGCAGATCCTCGATCAGGGATGTCATGCGTTCCGACTCGCTCGCAATGCTTTGCAGAGCGGATCGGTAGGCCTCCTCGCTTCGCGAGCGTCTGCCCGCAATCTCCGCCGTACTTCGAATTACGGCAAGCGGCGTCCGGAGTTCATGGGAAGCATCGGCTGTAAACCGCGACAGCCTTGTGAATGCGTCTTCCAACCGCGCCAGCATCTCGTTCCAGGTCTGAGATAAGCGCTCAAGCTCATCGCCGGTCTTCGGCACCTCTAAACGCCGCGAGAGATCCTCGATGCCAATCGTTTTCGCCGCTCTTGTCATCTCGTCCACCGGCCTTAAGGCGCGGCGGCTGAGCCACACGCCTCCCGAACACGAGATGAGCACAACCGCCGGAATCAAAGCGACCATCAGCCCCAGAAGGCGGTTCAGCGTTTGATCCATCCTCCCAAGCGACACGGCGAAGGTCACATCGAAGCGAAGATCCTCGACGCGTATCGCACTCTGCAGGAAGCGGTAGCGCTCACCCTGCCATTGGACCGTGTCCGAAGGGCCGTGTTGCACGCCACGAATCTGCTCCCACGGAAACGTCGCGGCGCTTGAGTAGATCAGCACTCCCCGGGGCGTACGCGCTTCCATCGCAATGCCGTCGGGCAAGGCCTGTGCGAATTCCACCACTTCGTCGCGCAGGTTTACCCGCGCATCGGTGAGCTGATCGCGAATGAATTGGGCCAGATGTTGGTGCTCGCCCTGCAGCAATCGCTCCACCTCCGTGCGCAAGCTTTGCCAGGTGGAGACCCAAATTGCCGCGGCGAAGAGAGCCAGTCCCACGGCCAGGGCTGCCGCGTACCAAAGCGCCAGACGGGTACGAATCGAGTGCATCGCATCTACCCTTCTGGCGCCCTGAGACAGTAGCCGACTCCCCGCACGGTATGGATCAGCTTGGGCTCCGGATCGACTTCGATTTTCTGGCGCAGAAGTTTGATAAACGCTTCTACGGTGTTCTCTTCCACGTCCGAATCAAAACCCCAGACTCGTTCGAGAATCGTAGCGCGGCTGAGTGGCCGTCCCGCATTCCGCATGAGCAATTCAAGTAGACTGTACTCGCGAGGCGTTAATCCAATCGGGCGCGAAGCACGGCTCACATCCCGCGTGGTCGTATCCATCCGCAGATCGCCGACCTTCAACAACACTGAGCCCGGAATCGGTCCGCGCCGGCTCACTGCTCGAAGCCTCGCCAGAAGGACTTCAAAGGCGAACGGTTTGGTCAGGTAGTCATCCGCGCCACCGTCGAGTCCCTTCACCATATCCGGAATGCTATCGCGCGCGGTCAGCATCAGGATCGGCGTTTTGTTCCCGTCGCCTCGAAGCTGCTTGGCCACCGTAAAGCCGTCCATCCGCGGAAGAGTTACATCGAGTACGATGATGTCGAAGCCCGGGTGCGAGGCGGTGGCCAGGCCGGTGACCCCATCCCTCGCACAGATCACTCGATGACCTTCTTCTTCCAGTCCTTGCCGCAATAAAGTAGACAGGCGCTCGTCGTCTTCTATGAGAAGAATGTGCATTACGACTGCTTGTCCGTTTCTTCCATCCTATCGAAGGAACCGGTTGCGAAATTCTGTGTCGCTCTATCCCTGAGAAATGCTCAGCGTATTGCCGTCGGGATCACGGAATCAAGCCACCCTGGTTCCATTCGGCGCCGTCCAGATGCCGAGATCGTCTTGCTCCATTTGGGCGTATCTCACAAACTCGACTCCTTTGTTCTGTAAAGCCTGCGCCGCTTCTTCGACTGCGGAAACTTGCCACCCCAGGACCGTGTAGGGCGCCACCGGCAATTGCTCCACCACCGTGACGCGCAACATCACCCCGTGAACATCGAATACCAGTGCGAATGGAAGTTCATCCGCGATCA
>JBJMGJ010000117.1:0-4675 GCA_045807965.1 Bryobacteraceae bacterium
ATGGAAGAGTAATCCCGCCATTTGTCGGGGTAACCGATTTTGTTGGTCACCGCGTCGAGCTTCGAAAGAGCAGCTTTCTTCGTTTCCGCGCTCATCCAGGTCAGGGAGGAGATATCGAGTGCCATCTGCTTCTCGATCTCCTTTACAAGTGCGAGCGTTCTGGTCTTCCCTTCCTCGCCGAACGTCTTGGCCACGAATTTCCGTCCCAGGGCCTCACCCAGTTCATCATCCGTTGCGGACACGCACCGCTTCCAGCGCGGCCTCAACTCCTTCGTGCCGGAGAGCGTCCGGCCAAAGAAATCGAACGTCTCGTCTACGAAACTCTTGGGAAGAAGCTGGGAACTCGCATTCACATACTGCCAAACGAGATAGTCCTTCAGATCGGCTAAGCTCTGCGTCTGCAGAAGAGCATTGAAGCCCTTCACGAAATCCGGAACCGCGACGTTGAGCTTCGTGAACTCCGGCGTAGACACTTCGGTGAAGAAGCGATTGAAGTTGAACTCGGGCGAAAGCGCTTCCAGTTCTGTCTTGGTCATCTCGTGCACAAGCAGCTGGGGATTTCGCCGCGACGTCACGTCGAGCGACACCTTCGCCAGCGCTGTCTCGATTGCCATTACTTTCGCCGCTTTCGGCGACGCGTCCGGAGCGGGAGTGCCGATGAGCTCGAACATCTTCCCGATGTGGGTCACGTACTTTTTCCGCACCTCCTGCGACCTTGCATCCGTGCGGAAATAGAAATCCTTCTCGGGCAATCCGAGTCCGCCCTGGTCCACTTCTCCGATGTTCACCGAAGCGTTCTTGGGATCGGCGGTCGGTCCAAAACTGAAAAACACATGGACCTGCTGCTGATGCAATCGGGCTACTTCATCCAGTAACTGCTGCTTCTGCGCGATGGCGGCAATGCGGTCCAGCTCAGGCTTCAGAGGTTCAGTCCCGCGCTTCTCGACGTCCGCTTCGTCTGTGCAGGACTGGTAGAAGCCACCGATTCGCTGGTCAATGCCCGATCGGTCCTGATGCGATGTCGAATCTTCGAGAATCTGGCGGAGTATCGCCTGGTTACGCTCGAAAAGCAGGTTGAAAGTGCCCCAGCTGCTCTCGTCGGCGGGAATCGGATGAGTTTTCAGCCAGTTCCCGCACGCGTATTGATAGAAGTCCTGGCACGGATCGGCGCTCTTGTCGATCGCGTCGAGGTCCAGGCCGCTCTCGGAATCTGCGCTCTGCGGAGCCTGCGCATTAGCGAGAGCACAAAGCAAAACCAGCGGTACGAGCACCTTCAAGGTCGACATAAGCCTCATTGAACAATAGTTTAATCGCGGGTCTCGGATTCGAGCGGCGTTCGTTCCCGGAGAAGTCGCCGGTTCCTTCGATTGTTTATCAGCCACATTACCCCCGCAGCACCACACAGCAGTAAGACGGCCGGAACAAGATAGCGGTGGGTTACCGCGATGATCGCAGGCCAGTTCTCACCGAACAAATACCCAAGAAAAATAAAAAGGGTTACCCAAACCAGTCCGCCGAAGTAGGCGAACGGAGCGAAGATACGAAATTCCAGTCCGGACATCCCGGCGACCAACGCTGAAAAGTGCCGGACGCCAGGAATGAAGTACCCGACACTGAGCAGCCAATTCCCGATTCTCTTAAACCACTGGTGGACGCGCTCGACCTTATCAGGCGTGAAATGGACGAATTTGCCATACCGTTCGACGGCGGCATGCCCTGCCGTTCGGCCGAGCCAATAACTGATGGAAATGCCACACACTGAACCCGCATAAGCCGAAAAAAAAGCGAGAACCGGGTTCCAACGCCCAGTCGAGATCAAATACCCGGTGAAAACGAGCAAGGTCTCGTCCGGCACCGGCAGCCCCACGATACCGAGGACGAGAAGCACAAACAGACCCGCGTAGCCGTATTGTGAGATCCACTCAAGTAACGACTCCATGCGGCGGCAAATCGAAGGATACCAGCAGGTTGCGCTACGATTCCGATATGCCAAAGTCCGTGGGTAAAGTCTTCGAGATTAAGTGCCCGTGCTGTGAAGCCATTCTTCAGATCGACAGCGCGTCGGAAATGGTCATCAACCATCGGGAGGTGGAAAAAAAACCGCTCATCGAAGACCTGGGCATCGCCGTTCAGCAATTGAAGGGAGAAGCGGCGCGCCGCGACGACGTTTTCGAAAAGAGTTTTGCGTCACATCGTGCCAGCGAGCAGGTCCGCGAGAAAAAGTTCGAAGAGCTCCTGCGCCAGGCGAAGGAAGATCCTTCAGCGCCTGCTCCTAAACGGCCCTTCGATCTTGATTAGAGCGTTTACTTCAGCACGTTCCGAAAATCGCCGCGCGCTAACCGGCGCACAAAATCGAAGTCTCCGTCCAGAAAATCCAACGCGGGCAGCCGGTGAACATCGACCCATTGGATCTGCTCGTAAACCTGTTCCTTCATCTGCCCGGTAAACTCGGGGATCGCAAAGAACAGTAGGTGGACCCTGCTACCGCTGGGGTACTCGTGTTCGTAACGGGCCAGTTCGCTTCCTACTCTGGCTTCGATTTGCAACTCTTCGCGCAGTTCGCGAACGAGAGCCTGCTGAGGAGTTTCGCCTGATTCTACCTTTCCGCCCGGGAATTCCCACTTCAGCGGATGACGGTCCTCGCGCCGGCGCTGTCCGACCAGGACTCGGCCGTCCCGGTGGATGATGCCGGCTGACACAAGCAGCGGTGTCCGCGATTTCATTGGCTGAGGGTTCAGCGAGATAGGGGGTCGCCTTTTCTAGGCCGCGGCACTGGTCGCGATCAGTTGCCGCAACACATAGGGCAGGATCCCACCATTCCGGTAGTACTCGGCCTCCTGCGGTGTATCGATTCGAGTCTTGGCTTCAAACTGTTTTTTCGTTCCGTCGGGCGCTTCGGCCTGAACCGTTACGATTCCCGCCCCATGGATGGCAGCCGGGACATTGAGGATCGAAAACTTTTCCTCGCCCGTCAAACCCAGAGTTTCCCGATTCTCGCCTTCCGTGAATTGAAGCGGCAGGACACCCATCTGCACCAGGTTCGAACGATGAATGCGCTCGAAACTTTCCGCAATGACCGCCCGGACGCCCAGAAGCAGAGTGCCTTTCGCCGCCCAGTCGCGGGAAGAACCCGAGCCGTATTCTTTTCCGGCAATGACAAGCAACGGAATCTGCTCCGCCTTGTACTTCATTGCCGCGTCATAGATGGACATCTGTTCGCCGTCCGGCATATGCCGGGTGATCCCGCCTTCCACGCCGGGCACCATTTGGTTCTTGAGCCGGATATTCGCAAACGTGCCTCGGACCATCACTTCGTGATTGCCTCGACGCGCTCCGTAGCTGTTGAAGTCTGCCGGTTTTACTCCAAGACTCATCAGGTATCTTGCGGCAGGGCCGTCGAGCGCAATAGAACCCGCCGGAGAAATGTGGTCGGTGGTGACGGAATCGCCCAACACCGCCAGCGCGCGCAGCCCGTTAAGATCCCGAACAAAAGTGAGCGGATCGACCAGAGTCTCGAAGTACGGCGGCTGCTTGATGTAAGTCGAGTCTTTGCTCCACTCGTAGATGCTGCCCGTCGGGACCTTCAAAGAACCCCAGTTCTTGTCCCCTTCAAACACCTCGGAGTACTCTTTGGCAAAGAACTCGGTGCGCGCCGAGGCCTTTACCACCGCGTCCACCTCTTCGTGGGAAGGCCAGATGTCCTTGAGATAAACCTTCTTCCCCTTCTGGTCTTTGCCGAGTGGATCTTTGGTGAGGTCTATGTCTACCTTTCCAGCAATGGCGTAAGCAACCACAAGCGGAGGCGACGCGAGATAGTTCGAGCGGACCAGCGGGTTGACGCGCCCCTCGAAGTTCCGATTGCCGCTAAGAACGGCCGCCACATTCAGCTTGCCATTCTGAACAGCAGCAGCGACGTTCTCAGGCAGAGGGCCGCTGTTCCCGATGCACGTGGTGCAACCGTAGCCGACCAGGTGAAAATTGAGCGCTTCCAGATACTTCATCAGGCCGGCATCGTTCAGGTAATCAGAGACGACTTTCGAACCGGGAGCCAGCGAAGTCTTCACCCAGGGCTTTGAAGTTAAGCCTTTCTCGACGGCTTTTTTGGCAAGCAATCCGGCCGCTACCATAACCGATGGATTCGAGGTATTAGTGCAGCTAGTGATGGCGGCAATAACAACCGCCCCGTCTTCGATCTTTTCGTGGTGGCTGTTGACGCTGACTTCTGCGGATTTCTGGGCTTCAGACAGGCTGCTCAGGAAATTCGACCGCACATCGTGGAGCTCGATGCGATCTTGGGCTGGAAAGACGGCTTCCAGGCCCTCTGGTGCATCCTGAGATACCGGATGTGGGATTGAACTGCCTCGTTTGACACTCCCCTGAGCGGACGGTATAATTGGCCCGATTATTACCCTGGAATTGCGGTGATGGGTTCCCATTCCGGCTGTGACGTCGCGGCCGGCCGCGCTGTACCAGCCTCACCTCCCCCGCCAGAGGCAGCGCCCGCCTGGTGTGCCCCGAGGTTGCCCGCCCGCAGGAGGTCCTTAGTTGAGAAACGGTCTTATCTTCCTCGGCATCCTCGCCCTGGTTGCCCTGGCTGCCTGGTTCGACTTCAGCAGCGTCCAGCCGATCCAGGAGGGCCTGGACCTCAAAGGCGGCGCGCGCATCACGCTGGAGG
>JBJMGJ010000118.1:0-8065 GCA_045807965.1 Bryobacteraceae bacterium
AACAAAATCGGGTATCCGGATCGGTGGCGAGACTACAGTTCCGTTCAAATTTCGCCCTCAGACTTTTGGGGAGATCTCGCCCACGCAACCGAGTTCGAGGTCCAACGTGAGTTAAAGAAGATCGGTAAACCCGTGGATCGCCGCGAATGGGATATGACGCCGCCAACTGTGAACGCCTACTACGATCCGCAGACAAATGACATCAATTTCCCGGCCGGCGTTTTGCAGCCTCCGCTTTTTGATCCGAAGATGGATGCTGCTCCGAACTACGGCGATACAGGGTCAACCATTGGCCACGAGCTCACACATGGCTTCGACGACGAGGGACGACAATTCGATGCCGCGGGCAATTTGAAAGATTGGTGGACGCCTGAGGACGCGAAGGCATTTGAAGAGCGTACCGCCTGTGTTCGAGATCAATACGCCCGGTACGTGGTCATTGACGACATCCACATCAACAGCAAACTGACGCTCGGGGAGGATGTCGCGGATCTGGGCGGAACCTTTCTGGCTTATCTTGCCTGGAAACGCGCGACAGCGGGTCAAGACCTCCAGCCCGTCGATGGTCTTACGCCGGACCAGCGCTTTTTTGTCGGTATGGCCCAATGGGCGTGCGGCGATACGCGACCTGAAACCAAGCGCATGAACGCGACTGTTGATCCTCACTCCACGGATGAATATCGCGTCAACGGAGTGGTGACAAACTTACCCGAGTTCGGCAAGGCATTCGGTTGCAAACCCGGGCAGCCCATGATGAGCGCAAACGGATGCCGGGTGTGGTGACTGCGAACCTTTATTCGTAGAAATTGCGGTTCCAGGCGTGGCGTCTGAGTATTCCGATTGTCCTCTGGTCTAAAGGCCCGCTGGCGGCAGCACGGCAACTGCTTTCTACGGTACTGATCCGGCGCATTCCTGGTATCACTGCCGTTATGGCGCGATGGGAGAGGCAGAAGCGCAATGCGATCTCGGGAAGAGTCCCGGGCACACCCGCCAGATCAGCCTTGAGTGCATTGACGTGTTCCACGACTTGCCTCTTCCGGTCTCCTCGGAAGTACGAATCCCGAAATTCGCCAGGTTCGAATGTCGTGTCTTCGGTAATGGTGCCCGTCAATCCGCCCTCGTCCAGAGGAACGCGGGCAAGCACTCCTACCTTGAGCTTTTCACAAAGAGGAAAGAGGTTCTTCTCTGGACTTTGATCAAAGATGTTATAGATCACCTGAACAGCCGTGAACAGCCCTGTCTTCACCGCTTCCAATGCGGAGTCGGGATCGTGCTCGGAGATGGAAACTCCGAAGTACCGGACTTTCCCGCTGCGCCGCAAGTCTTCCACTGCACGGCGCCAGCCCTCTGCGGGCGTCCACGCATCGGTCCAGACATGAAACTGCTGCAGGTAGATCTGCTCGACGCCCAGGTTCTTCAGACTCTCTTCGGTGCACTGCACAATATAGTCGTAAGGAAACACCTCGTCGATATTCATGGAGGGCGACGCGGGCCAGATCCGGTTATTGGGCGGTACCTTCGTCGCAACGTATACTCGCCGGAAGGAGTTTCGCACGGCTTGTCCGACCAGCGCTTCGCTGTGGCCATCACCATAGGCCAAGGCGGTGTCGACGAGATTTAGACCGAGTTCGAACGAACGCCGCAAGGCATTCAACGACTCCTGATCTTGAGCGCCATGCCATTGCTTGCCGCCGATTCCCCACGCGCCAAAGCCTATTTCACTGATCTCCGATTCTGTGTGTCCTAACTTTCGGTAGCGCATACGTCTTCTTCAGATTAATGAATGCCGGTTCCCGAAAGCCAAAGCGAGGCCGTTCGCCGGTAGCGCCTGGTACCGCAAGCTGTAAAGTCTTTCTTTTAGGCTCTGGTGGTCAACTAACAAGAAGCTTCTTGTTCTTCACCGCGCTACATGCAAAAGCCCAGTGTAGGATCGGCGAACTGCACGTACATTAGAGCTCACCGGATTGAAGCGTTACTGAACGGCGAGCGCCTCGCCGGAGGTCAGGTTTGAGGTCTCACTCGGATTTGGACCGTGCCCGGTGCTCGAACGCTCCCGCGCTGCTGAGCGCAGCACCTCTGGGGAAGGAACGGTAAGCATCCGTCGTGAAAGCTTGATTAAACCCTTACGTTCTAATTGGTTGAGCGTAGTGGACGTGGTCTCTCGGGTTGCCCCAACCAGATCCGCTAATTCCAATTGAGTGATTGGTATCTGCGATCCTGATCCATCGACCGTCGGGGTTACTAAGCTCGCCAGATCCGCAAGGAAGTGCAAGACTCTGTACTCCACGTCGTGAAGACACAGCAGTTCAACTTTCCGCCCGAGTAGCCGCTCGCGTTCGAGTAGATAGGAGATGAATGAAAGCGCCCAATCAGCGTGGCTGCCGAGCGCCTCTCGCAAGGCCATGCGCGGAATTCGATAGACGTTCGCCGGAGTTAGGATCTCGACTTCCGTCTCATAGCGCGCCTCGTCAGTCGCGAGTACCTCCTCGCCGATCAGATCTCCGCGGCCGCGTATGGTTAGGATGATCCGATCCCCGGCTTTGTTGGTCCGGGTCATCTTCGCTAAACCCTCGTCTAAGTAGTAGAGAGAATCTGCCGGTTGGTCTTGCGAAAAGAGAATAGTCGATCTACGGAGATCAAGCATACTCTCGATCTCTGGGATCTGCAGCAGCACACCACGTATTATTGGCTCAACAGAATTCACTTATATGTTTCCCCGTTTGATCAATTATATAGGGATGTGACAGTTCTCAACGCGAGGTGGTACTTGGCATTTGTTGTCTAAGTACTGTTAAGTGAAGTAAAGAGTAGCTGCGTTTCGTATTCTTGTTCACTGTTCGACTATGTTCTTTATCTAATACGTCTCGCAAGCGCGGCAGCTTCGACGAAATCCTTCTCAATGCTGTCGTCTGTCAAACGACTCTGAATAAAGTTCAGCGTGGAAATAAACGCCTCGAGCGCACGCGTAACTGGTTCGGAATTCGTACGAAGAATACTAGACCAAAGATCTGGTGAGCTGAGCGCCAGTCTCGTCATGTCCAGTAGTCCTGGGCCAGCTACGTTGCGCAAAGCGTCCGTATTCTGTTCAGCGAGTGTCTTCGCCAACGCCGTCGAAAGTAGCTGGGGCAAATGCGAGGTGAACGCAACAGCCGTATCGTGCTCTTCCGGCGACATTCGTACGATCTGAACTTCCAGTTTCTGAAGCAGTTGCTCAAATTCCGCAACGAGCGGTGATTCTCGAAGCGTTCCTGTCAATACGTAAGGACGTCCGCGGAACAGCTCAGGATCCGCATTTTCTACACCCCGCAACTCCTTGCCCGCCATGGGATGCCCGCCGAGAAAAGTAGCCGAGTTCAAAGACAAACGCGCAGCCTTCACGATTGCCCCTTTGGTACTCCCTGCGTCCGTCACCATACAGTCTGACCGGACCAGAGGGCCAATCGTGTGCAGCGTCCGGATGATGCCGTCGACTTTGTCGGCGAGGTAGAGAAGGTCTGCTTCGCGACACGCGTTCTCGAGCGAGACACCGCGAGAGATGACCCCGCACTCCGTCGCTTTCTGGATCACCGCAGGCGAAGAAACTCCGATAATCTCGCCTGTAAACCCCTGTTTCCGAATCGCTAGGCCGAAGGATCCTCCAATCAGTCCAACGCCGATGATTGCGACGGTCTTAATCTGCTGATCCGCAGCGTTAGGCATCGCGGCCGATTGCACCCGCGATGGCCTTCACTTCCGTCATCATCTTTCGAAACTGATCAGGCCGAAGCGTCTGTGCACCGTCGCTGATCGCCCGATCTGGATCTGGATGTACTTCAACAAGCAATCCATCCGCCCCTGCGGCGACAGAGGCTCGAGCCATGGCGGTGACGTAGTCACGTTTTCCCGTGCCGTGAGAAGGATCGGCAATCACCGGCAGATGAGTGAGTCTTTTGAGGACCGGAATGGCCGCAATATCCATAGTGTTGCGGGTGCTTGTCTCGAAAGTGCGTATACCGCGCTCGCAGAGCAGAACCTGATAGTTGCCCCCGGACATAATGTATTCCGCCGATAGCAGCAACTCCTCGATCGTGGCGGCGATGCCCCGTTTCAACAGAACCGGTTTCCTGACTTTGCCAAGTTCCCGCAGGAGATTGAAGTTCTGCATGTTCCGTGCCCCGACCTGGAGTATGTCGGAATACTCGACCAAAAGCGGTATCTGCACCTGGTCCATGACTTCGCTGATCGTGAGGAGCCCGTGGTGATCCGCGGCCGCGCGCATTAGCTTGAGACCTTGTTCGCCCATCCCCTGAAAACTATACGGCGAACTCCTCGGCTTGAAAGCGCCGCCCCGAATGACTTGCGCGCCCGCTTTCGCCACTACCGACGCACTCTCTTCGATTTGTCCTTCGTTCTCGATGCTGCAGGGGCCCGCCATGGTCACGACTTTTGTGCCGCCGACTTCCACGCGCCCGATCTTGATGACTGTACCCCCGGGATTGAAGTGGCGGCTGGCCAGCTTGTAAGCCGACACAATGCGGTGACACTCTTTAACCCCAGCCATTACTTCGAGAACTGCCGGATCAAAATCGTCCTGCGGTCCAACGCCGCCGAGAACGGTATGACGCACACCCGTCGAACGATGAACGGTAAAGCCCATCTCCACGAGTCGGCTGATGATTGCCTCCGTTTGCGCTTCGGAGGCGTCTTCCTGCATGACGACGAGCATGCCGCTAGCAGTCCTTCTGCATGATCTTCAATTTCTGAACTGTTCTCATTTCGTCGATAATGCGCTCGAAGATCCTTCGCACTGCCTCCGAACTCAGCGGTCCCGCATTGTGGCCGGTGACGTTCGCAAAGACTTGATCTTCGCGCTTGGGCTCATACACGGCCATTTCCAAGGCCTGTTTGATGCGCCCAATCTCTTCCACGATAGTAGTACGGTGATTCAGAAGATCCAGGATGTCCCGGTCAATCTGGTCAATCCGCTCGCGGCATTTGTTGAGACCATCAACTCCGGAGTTGGTCATGCGGATCGCAGGGGTGTCGAGAGTTGACGAGCAAAGTGCTCCAGTTTTTGCGGGAGGGCCGGATCCGTCGCGTGCTCTTCGATGAATCTCACAATGGCGCTCCCCACCACCACTCCATCGGAAATCGCACCAATCTGCTTCACCTGCTCGGGCGTGCTGATGCCGAACCCGACCGCAAGCGGCAGACTCGATAGTTCCCGCATCTTGTGTACCAGGACAGCAGCCGAGTTCGAAAGCGAAGCCTGTTCTCCCGTAATTCCTGCTCGCGATACCAGGTACACAAAACCTGAAGATTGCTCTGCCACGCGACGCAGTCGCTGATCTGTGCTGGTGGGCGCCCCCAGGAATACCGTATCCAAGCCTTGGGCGCGCACTCGCCGTACCGCGTCTTCCGCCTCTTCGATGCACAGATCCGTCATCAGCACGCCATCGACTCCCGCGTGTGCTGAATCCTTCGCCAGCGCATCGAAGCCGTACCGCAATAGTGGATTCAGATAGCTGAAAAGGACGATCGGGATCTCCGACTTCTGCCGCATTTGACGAACAATCTCTAGAACCTTGCGGGTTGTCATTCCTGCACGCAAGGCGCGATCCGACGCCCGCTGGATCACTGGCCCGTCGGCAATCGGGTCGGAGAATGGGACGCCCAGTTCAATCAGATCCACGCCCCCTCGCTCGAGAGCGAGTGCCAGAGTGGTTGTTGTTTCCGGTGTGGGGTCGCCGGCGGTAATGTACCCAATAAACGCCTTCCGGCCCTCGGCTTTACAGCGTTCGAATAGGCCGCTGATTCGTGTTCCCGTCTGGACCGCCATCAATGGTTCCTTGCAGCTTCGTTGGTTGACGGTGCAACCACGCCGTCCAACTCCGGCATGTTTTCGCGGTAAATGTCCACGTCTTTATCGCCCCGGCCCGAAACATTCACGATGTACGTTGCGCCTTTTTCGGACGGAGCACGCCGCATCGCTTCGGCGATGGCATGGGATGACTCGAGCGCCGGGATAATGCCTTCTGTACGAGCCAGCGTCTTGGCTGCCGCAAGAGCGTCGGCATCGCTAATGGAGACGTATTCAGCGCGGTCTTGGTCGTGCAGGTACGCGTGCTCCGGTCCGACCGAAGCATAATCGAGTCCCGCCGAGACGGAGTGCGTCAGGCCAACCTGTCCTTCTTCGTCTTGCAGTAGATAGCTAAAGGCGCCGTGGAGCACGCCGGGAGAGCCGCCGCTGAACCTTGCCGCGTGGTCGCCCAATTTGTGGCTTCTGCCACCCGCCTCGACGCCGAGCAAGCGCACTGAACTGTCCTGGACGAATGGATAGAAAATGCCGATAGCATTGCTGCCGCCTCCGACACAAGCAATCACCAGGTCGGGCAATTTGCCGATCTGCTCGAGCGCCTGGGCCCGCGCTTCGTCGCCAATCACCCGGTGAAAATCGCGCACCATCATCGGATATGGATGGGCTCCCAGCGCAGACCCAAGGAGATAGTGAGTCGATTCCACGTTCGTCACCCAATCGCGCATGGCCTCACTGATGGCGTCTTTGAGCGTCCGGCTTCCATTCGCCACGCCGACTACATTGGCCCCTAGAAGGCGCATGCGGAACACGTTCAGGCGCTGGCGGCGCATGTCTTCCTCGCCCATATAGATGACGCATTCCAGCCCCATGAGCGCGCAGACAGTGGCGGTCGCCACTCCGTGTTGGCCGGCGCCTGTTTCGGCGATGATTCGCCTCTTCCCCATGCGGCGCGCCAGCAGAATTTGCCCCAGGCAATTGTTGATCTTGTGTGCGCCCGTATGAAGCAGATCTTCTCGCTTAAGCCAGATGTCCGCCCCGCCCAGCTTTTCCGTCAGGCGCCGGGCGAAGAAGAGTGCCGTCGGCCGTCCAGCATAGTTTCGGAGCAGGTCGTTTAATTCAGCGCCGAATGCCGGGTCCTGCCTGGCCGTCGCATATGCCTTCTCCAACTCTTCGAGAGGCGACATCAGCACTTCGGGAACGTAGCGCCCGCCGTAAGGGCCAAAGTGTCCCAGGGTATCTGGAACCGTGTTGGGATTCATGTTCTTGTCTCCGCGGGAGTTCGCGCCGGGGCTTCTCGATGGGCCGCTAGGAGGAACGCCCGAACGCGAGACGCATCTTTCCTCCCGGGTTTGCTCTCCAAACGCGAGCACGCATCCACGCCCCAGGGCCGCACTGCTCGTATCGCCTCCGCCACGTTGGATGCATCCAAACCGCCGGCCAGGATCGCGCGGCGTGGAAAACCAGCCGCCAGCGACCAGTCAAACGTACGGCCCGAACCGCCGAATGCCGTCGACGGCGAATCGAGCAAAAAAGCCTCGGCGGTTTCTCCCGGGCTTATCTCCGCCGGAAGCGCCAGGCTCCGCCACACGCGCACGCTTCGAGACGGCGCGGCGCAATGCTCGCCGTGTAATTGAACGACATCCAGAGGCACGGCACTCAATGCCTCGTTCAGTTCGCTTTCGCTGGGATTTACAAAGACACCGACGCGCAGGTATTCGCCTTCGAGGGCATCCGTTAACTCTCGCGCACGATCAAAGGTCAAAAATCGCGGGCTGCTGGCGTAGAAATTAAAACCGAGCGCATTTGCGCCGCAAGCAAGCGCGACACGTCCATCTTCCTCGTCCGTGATCCCGCAGATCTTCACCAGGAACTCGATCTCGGAGACGGATTTCATGTCCTGCTCGCTGTTGTGATTTTCCCCGTCAGGCTCCGTAACGCGGCAGCGGCGTCGGGCGATCGCATCAGGCTTTCACCCATAAGAAACGCATTGAATCCCGCGTTCCGCAGCAGCTCGATATCTTCGGGCGTGTGGATACCGCTCTCACTCACACGAATGATGCCGGAAGGCATGAGATAGCTGAGACGCAGCGATGTATCGAGCCTCACCTCAAACGTCTGCAGATCGCGGTTGTTCACTCCGATGATCTCGGCTCCGGAGTCGATCGCCTTCGACAGTTCTTCCTGATCGTGCACTTCGACAAGCGACGCAAGTCCGAAACTCGCGGCCAACTCGCGCAAGGTTGTCAAATCTTCCACGTCGAGGATCGC